>JAZQRD010000001.1:0-38378 GCA_045629405.1 Sphingobacterium sp.
AATGGTAAGTGCAGGCAATAAACTAAGCATCAAAAACGGCCAATCCACTTTAATTGATATTGAGCAAGATAAAATAAAATTCCATGTAGATCCGTATTTTAAAAATGCATTAATGTATATGCCTATTGGTAGTATAGTAGCATTCGCGGGAAATCAGGCTCCGTACGGCTGGTTGTTGTGCGATGGAAGCAATATAAACAACAATGTCTATACACAATTAAGAAATTTATTGGGACGAAATAATATTCCTGATTTAAGAGGTAAATTTATCTTAGGTATGGATAATACACGTACAATGTATGCTTCTCATACTGTAAGTGGTATGTTTCACTTGGTAAATAATGAAAGTCTCAAACCACTGGGTACTGCTACTTCTACAGCAAAGGATAATAAAATGAGTGGTGGGACTGGTAGTGTTAGCACGAATATAACATCTCCTAATACTGCCCAATCTTATTATGTTTTAACCTACATCATCAAATATATATAATAATGGATATAGGTGTTTTAGTTGGATTGGAGATAGAATTTAAAGGTAAAACCTACTTCTTTGCTGGAGAGTATAATGATAGAATTACTATATTAACTACTAAAATTGATATGGTTGACGAATTACTGTCTGATCTTCTTGGTACAGATAGTTCTTTCTATACATTTGTTCAACCTATGATACCTAATGAAATTGAATTTATATATACAATTTCCCACGAATCGAAGAATAGTTTTTCATTAAGAGCCTCATTTGCTGATCAACTCATCGAGCTGAGAATAATTAAATCGAATAATTTTTCAATGCTGGAAATATGGATAAATCAGTCGTTTGCGATCACAGATTTGCCCTTGGTAGGAGGATTCATTCCTGATAATTATTTGGTCACAGGAATCGGATATATGTATCTCCATAAAAATGATTCCAACGCTACGCTTAACTATACAGATTTCGCACATTACGAATTTGATAGACTCAAAAACAAGTCTTCTGACGACATATTAATTAAATTCAATAATGAACATAATGTATTCTTAAGCTATCAATTTGATGAGAAAAAGGGTGTGTTAGCATACCCTAGCGATACCTTGTCATTGAGCAATCCATCTGCACAAAGGTCAGAACTACCTCAAACTACAACACAAAATGGGAACATACCTTCTTCCTTTGAAGCTGTAAACAATTTGAATGATGATAAGAAAATATTCGGCATAAATAAACTCAATCTTGAGTTTAATAAAAATAAAAAGCAACTACAATTAAATATTGACGCATATCTCAATTTAAGTAATTTTCAATTTGAGGTTGTAGGTTTAAAGATAAATTACTCCATTGAAAATCTGTTAGAATTAATCTCTAAGGCAGTGCATGATTCCAGAAGTATAAAATGGAGAGAAGATATATCTGATGGTTTAAGTTTTGCTATTGATGGCCTATCATTAAACTATACAACACCACAATTATCTATATATGGCGGATTTTACAAACAAGAATCACCGACAGGCATTGCTTATAATGGACTAATCACCTTCAAGATAAAAAAAATTGCTATTGTAGCACTAGGATCATATATTAAAGAAAACCAATACGCTTCAATTTTCGGATTCGGTTATGTGGGAGCCCCATTTGGCGGCGTACCAGCATTCGAATTGAAAGGTATAGCTTTGGGCTTTGGTATTAATAGGAGTTTTGAACTTCCTACGATAAGTGAAGTCGAAAGTTTTCCACTTATTCAAGTAATAAAAAATAATGGTTTACAAAAAAACCAAAGTCTACCCGATTTTTTTCAAAAACTAAATACTTACTTCCAACCTAAAAAAGACGCCTATATCTTATCATTAGGTATACGATTTGAGACTTTTAAGGTAATGGATACAATAGCTCTTGCATCAATCACTATAGATCGAGGCTGCCAATTCAATATGATTGGGGTAAGTACATTAAGCTCTGTAAATGCTTATAGACTCATCATTCCCTTTTTCCTTACTATTGATCTACAACAAGGAGAAATAATCGCTCGTGGAGAATTAGCCGCTGGTAGTTATATACTATTTCCGGAGTTTACATTGAAGGGATCCTTTGCACTAGGCATGTGGCTAGCTGGAGAGCATGCAGGTGATTTTGTAGTTTCTTTAGGAGGATATCATCCAAATTTTATTCCTAAAAACCACTATCCGTCCGTAAGTCAACTAAATAGATTAGCATTAGACTTTAAGAAAGGTAATTTACATATATATGGCGCGCTATATTTCACACTAACTTCTCAAGCTATAATGTGTGGAGTTATAGGTCAATTGAGCTATAATTATCACTTTGAGGTTGGGGTGAATATTGCAGGTAAAATGATTGGTTTCAAATTATCAGTAGAAATTATGATACGTCTAGAGGCGCATTTCATAATTTCTTGGCATCCATTCTATTATAGTGCAGAACTCCAACTATTATATTATGTAGCTTTAAAAGCCAATTTTACGCTATTTAAAGTGAATATATCAGTTCAGCTTGCCGCAGGTTTACATCTATGGGGCCCTGAATTCTCCGTAAAAGCATATCTCACAGTTTGCTCTTATCAATTAGCTTTTAGTTTTGGTTCAATAAGTCAACGATCAACACAACTTAGTAAAGCTGAATTTGTAGCGACATATATACCTGAGCCGCCAATTCAATCGTCCATGGTTTCTGGAGTTATTAAGAAGAATTCAGACGACCTTGGAGATGAGATATTGTATGTGAATGTAAATGAATTTGTATTTGAAGTAAATTCCAAAATCCCACTACAAGGAATCAAGCATAAAGGTCGAAATTTATATTTATCAAATACTGAGTTTGATGCAAACTTTAAAAAATCTGATAATGATGACTTTTTAATATCGAATATTTCAGTAAGATTTATAAATGATCAGAATGTTGATTTAGCACTTAATCAAAATTGGGAAATAAATCCACTTTATGGAAATTATCCTAAAGCAATTTGGTGTAAAAATGGGCTTACAACGCAAAGTATACTTAAAGAAGAAAACTTAATTAAGGACTGTATTTCAGGAGCAAAAGTTTCATTTAAAAATAACCCCAGCGATCCTACGGTAGGTCAAATAGCTTCTTTGGTTGATCAAATATCTAAAAACCATAATGTACAGGTAGTAAAAAACATTAATCATCAATCAGTTGCATCCACTAGAAGGCATATTAATTCTTTACAATTTCAATTCCAACAAAGTATATTGGATAGTTTTCCAGATGTTATAATCGATTATACAGACTTACAAGCAGATATACTTCCGTATACATACCATAGCCCAATTAATCATTATGATATAATTTAACCTTATTATGAGCTCAAAAACAGTTAATTTATTTAAGCAGCATTTACCATCAGTAGATGCTGGTCAATATATACTAGAAGTAACATCTCATAACAATCTCTTGCAAGAGATGACCGAGCGAACGTCTGTTAATGTCACAAATTATCAGCACTATATTCCCGACCATGAATGTATGGCTACATATCCCTTAAAATTTGCAGAAGGTAACTATAAAAGTACTATACCTCATGTCGAATTTAGAAGGAGTACACTACCTTGGGAGTTTAAAGTGCTAATCGAAAGTACTAATGAACGAATCCCATATATTTTTCTTCTGATACTTAAAGAAACAGAAATTTCGACTATAGATGAGCCTATCGACAGATTGAGTAAAATCAATTTAAGCAAGTTCCCACTCGATAAATTAACTAATTCAATCCCGACAAATCAGCAGGATCACTTCACCATCATGAACATACCTAATGACTTGAGGCACCTAATCCCGAATCCGACTGACGTGAAAAGTCTGGCGCATGTGAGAGAAAATAAAAATAAGCGACATTTAGAAGATGGCATACCTACTTTTACAAGTGTACTGCTCGCCAACCGCATAGTTGATTCGGGAATTAAATATAGAGCATTCGTGTGCTCCTATGCTCAGTTACAAAACAATGTATACACTATTCCTAGCTTGCTAACAACGAATACCAATTATGATCTTATAGTACTTAATGAATGGTACTTTGAATCGACAGTCGATTCAGTTTATCAGCTGGATGAAGGAAAATTAAATAACCTATTTAACACAGAATCATTCGACAATCATAATATTCATCCAATTTGTAATAGTGAGTTTGAGCTAATCAACTATATCAATAATTTACCTGTACGGTATCAGCAAGTCAAATCCGCATTATTGATCAATAATAGTCGTCAAGATATAAATAGATCAAAACTATTAGAGATTAGTAAATATGAAGGTAAATCTTTAAAAGCAATGCTCACAAATTTAAATTTTGGACCTTGGATATCTAATCATAATTACCAAAGTAGTAGTCTTCTTAATCATTTAAAGGTCTGGGGAAAAGTTCCATTAGAGCATGAATTAAAGGGAGGTGGTAAAATAATTTCATTTTACCAAAGTCCTTTTACGCACATCCAAATTCCAAATGACTTAAGTAATCAGCCTATATCAACGGATCAGCAACTGACTGAATTCATGAATAAACTCTCCATTAATGGATATCTACCAGACCATCCAGATAAGTTGATCTGGTATAATGGTCAGGTTAAAATGCTGGATATGACTTATTCAGCGGCATGGCAACTAGGTAGAATACTCATTTTGAATAATACAAAAGTTGTTCAAGAACTTAAGAAGTGGAAAAGCTCAATCCGACGTACAACTATACTAAAAAATCAAAATAGAAATAATCATATCCTCCGTTTATCAATTCAAACATCCATAAATAAAATTCCAGAAATAATACTCCATTTTGTACAACAGATTCTAACCTTTCAAACTATTCCTTATTATTATTTAACACCACATTATAGTTTTTTACCAGAAGAAAATGTCCGTTATTTTAAAATTGATAATAAATGGATGATATCACTTCTAATGGGAGTGTTCAGCATTGGCGATCCATATAAATTAACAAATTTCATTTCTGACCTATTGTCAAATTATCAGATTAAAAAACTATTTTATTATAAACAGGATTATTTTGGGGCAATATGGAACTCTAGCATTCCTAAATACTTTCCATATATTCAAGTTGATTGTGATAATCAGAAAGCATTTGATTATAACTATAAACTTAATGACAAAGTCAGATTATATATTTCAAAAGAAAAATTCTCAAAAATTAATATTTATATGGAGAATGAGCATATGCATTATGGTTTAAATGATCAATACAACGCCAATCTAGATTTATTCAGAATACAGAATATCGGAAATGAAAATGTGACAGATTTTGAATCTTACCCAAATTTGAAAGCAAAAATTCCTTATGGTATCATAAATAAAGCACCCTATTTACAATTGAATATCAAAAATAACGTACAACAAAGAGTTCAGGCGCAGGTTGAACGTAATACAAATAAGAATTCGAGTTAATTAAATTGATCGATTGTGTAGATTGAAAATTTGTAATATGATAAAAATCGTTTTAACATAGATTGCTTCATGTAGAATCAATATTTTCTTATCTTTGGTGAGAATCTTGCTTCTAAAGCAGGTGCTATTTAAAATATTCATTCAATCAACCCTATCGATGAAATCAGCAGACATCATCAACAACATCAAATCTAAACGAAAATCGCTGAAAATATCCCAAGCTGAAATGGCAGAGAATCTCCATATCTCCTTGAAAGCTTATCAAAATATTGAAAACGGTTTTACAAAAATGGATATTGATAGACTTGATCAACTGGCGGCAATCTTAAACACAGATATGCTCCATTTTATATGTTCAGAGCAAGAAGTTCAAAAGATGCAACAAGAACAACGCAATGAAGAAAGAAAGCTATATGAGCAGGTAATCAAAGAGAAGGAAAGATATATTTCATTACTCGAAGATAGCCTAAGAATATTTAAAAAAATTCTTAATGAAAAATAAAGAAGGTGGGAAAATAACTTTCCCACCTTCTTTATTATTATATTTCTTAGTAATGTTTAGAACCTACGCATGCCATTGTTGGCACCAAAAAATATTGAATTAACTAAAATTTTGGTTGATGTATGCCAATATCCTCTGAAGCCTGGATTTTCAGCAAAATATACAACTCCACCTCTGCCCTTGCTGGCTGTACCAATTATGATGTTATTATTAACTTTGGGCAATACAGAAGCTTCCACATAACCATTTACTAGTTTATCTGTACTTCTTAATATCACATTATCAACTGAAGTCGAATCGACCCCCACCGTATTGTTGCGTAGTGTATAGATAGACTTATCAGCGAGACCAAATGCTAATGGGCTTTGATGATTAAGTTGTGCATCCACTATAATACCAAAAATACGATCGCCTTGACTTGATCCAAATCGACCTGCTTGTGATGAATTAGAATCATCTGTCTTATTACCACGATTTGCTTTAGGGAATACTGTCGAGTTTACCCATGCATTTGCACCACTTAAACTTATCAATGTACCACCATTATTCACCCAAGTAGCCAATTGACTAGCAAATTCTTTTGAATATTGACCACCAGTCAATACAATTGACGTATAGCGATTCAAATCTACACGATCTATAGTCTGCGCATTCAGTTTAACTACTGGAATACCATAGGTGTTACTTAATGCATCCCATATTTCCCCAAATGTCGTCCAGTTTTGACCTGACACTAATGCTACCGTAGGTTTTTTAGCGACTTTCATATTATTACTTCCTAAGTCGATACCGCCAACAGAAAACCCATTATTAAGTGCATAAATCTGAACACCTGTCTCTGCAGAAATCTCTTTTAAAATAGCATGCACATCTTCTACAGAAACTGACTGATAAGCTACAGGAATAACTACCGAACCAGCAGAAAATTCAATATCACCTTTAGTTGTTGCAGTTTTAAATGGTAAGTGAGCGACGCGAGGTAATAAACCCTTTGATTGCAATGCGAATAAAGCTTTTGGAGCTAAAATATCAGCATAAGAAAATGCATATGCTAAACTAGACTGCTCGAAATCTTCAACTTTCACAGCAGGAACTTCAGTGATAAGCTTACCTTGTGCAACAAGAGTTTTTGATTTCACAAATGGAATTCCAAAACCATGTGCTGTACTCCAGCCCGATATATCATAGAATGTAGTGCTCTTGTCGAAACCATTTGTTTCATTTTCTTCAAATATTGATTGAAGTATACGGAACTGAGGTTGTTTCAGCTGAGCTACAAATGCTTTACCTGCTTTAAAACTTTTCCCATTTAAAGATATATCCTTATCTAATGAATGAACTTTAATATTGTGGTTGAATAAATATTCAATGAATAATCTATTCAAATTTGGATCAACATCAGAGCCAAAAACTATAGACTTTGTAGCTAATTGATCAGCTTGTGTCAGTGCAGATTCGAAGAATGATTTTTGTTCTTTCAGAAATGTTTCCTTTTCATCTATCGCAGCTCGTATACCAGCAATACTAATTTCGAAGTTTTCCTTAAGATTCTTAGATAATTTGCGAATTCCAGCGTCAGTCTCGATTTCCACTCCTGACGTGGCACCTACTTCTAGTGTGATACCTACACCACCTTGATAATCTGGATATGTTGAGCCATATATTGGTGACAAGTTTGTAAAACTTTCTTTTGTAAAATATAGAGAACCAATCTTATCTAAAGCTGACGCAAAGTGTTTTGCTAGTAGATTAGTAAGAACATTATAGTTGCTTTGAGGCAAAATATTGTTCCATGTAGTCAATGGAGATGGCTCAAAATAATATGTGCTTCCAGAACCCATTTCATGAAAATCTAAGTAGACATTTGGATACCATTTGTGGTAGTACGCTACTTTATTTTTACTTTCTACTTGTGATAATGGTAACCAATCACGATTCATATCATTCCAAAAATGAGAACCACGGTGTGGTGTCCATCCACCACTATGACCGAAATCATTCGCATCTGCGATAGCCGGATATGATTCGAATCCGTTGATAAAGTTTACTGCACGTTCTCGTCCATCAGGATTTTGAGATGGATCAATAAGGATTACAGCATCATCTAAACGAGTTACCATTGACGGATCTTCAGTCGCTACTAAATAGTAAGCTGCTAAAACTGCAGCGTCCGTTCCAGCAATTTCACCACCATGAACATTGTAAGCAAGCTCTACGATTACTTTTTGCGAATTATAATCAACTTTTGCAGTTGGATCAACTAACTTTAAGTGCTCTTGACGAATGTTTTCTAAATTTTTTTGGTTATTCGGAGAAGTAATGAACAATTTAATTTGTTCACGCTTTTGCCATGAATAACCTACAAAATCTACTGAAGCTCTGTCGGATTTAGAAGCTAATAATTTAAAATATTCGACCACTTTATCGTATCGAACTAAGGATGTTCCTATTCGGAACCCAAAAAATGATTCAGGAGTTGGAATCTCTGAATTAAACTTTCCGCTGTCGCCATAGTAGTATTTGTCTTGTGCAAATACTACTGTGGTACATAGGGCGAAAAGTAAGGCTAAAATGTTACTTTTCATACTTTATATTTGGATTAATATTATACTTAGTTAATAACCAGAATTATTAGTGCCATTCAAGCTTGGATCTGAAAGTATATCCACTTGTGGAATAGGAAATTTCCAAAAATTACGGTCTACACCTAAGACTTCTTCAGCTTGTTCTGTACGTACTAAATCATGCCATCTATCTGCTTCGAAGGCAAATTCAAGACGACGCTCTTGCCAAATTGCTTTTAAAAGATCTTCTGTACTTACTGCTGTCGTTGGATACAGCGTTGCTTCTGCACGATTACGAATGATATTCAAATCTGCTATAGCACCTGATAAATCAGGACTAGATTTTCTTAAACGCGACTCTGCACGGATTAAATAAAGATCTGCGATACGAATCACAAATGACGAATTAATAGTCGGTGACAATGTGGTGTAAAGATTCACATAATTATCTGTACCACGCTTAGCTATAGCTTCATAACGATTACCACCAATTGCAGAATTATTTAAAAGGGACACTATCTCAGCCGAAGGAATTAGTTCATATGAACCCCGTGGCGTACCAGAAGCTGGCAACCAAATTGTTGAACTTACTCCTGCATCATTAACCGTTGCTGACATTTCAAATACAGATTCTTTTGATAAAAATGGAGCTTGGTAAAATGCGCTATATGGTTGAACTAATTCATATTTTGATTTATTCAGTACACTATTCGCTTCTTGCTCAGCTAAGTGAAATTGCTTCGTGTATAAGTATACCTTTGCTCGTAGAGCTTTTACGATTGACTTCTGTACTTTGTTTCTAGTGTAAGTATCATCTTCTGGTAATAATGACTCAGCCTTTTCAAGATCTGACAATATCTGTTTGTATGTATCTTCTTCCGTAGATCTAGGAATATCTCCTAATGCAGCTAGACTTGTCGTAGGATTCAATTGTAACTGAACTCCACCCCAGCCTTTTACTAAGTTGAAATAAGCTAGCGCTCTAATAAAGTGTGCTTCACCAACTAATTTATCTTGCTCACCCGAAGCAAACGTTGGATCTTGAACTTTATGAATTTCTGCTATAGCCCAATTTGTAATATTTATAATAGTATAATTTGCTGCATAAGCCGCTACAATTGCAGAATTAGTCACCGTAAAAGCATGATTATCTAATTCTATATTCTGCGCTTGACTACCGCCAAAGTCGATATTATCACTAGGCAATAACGCTAATATTAAAGCGTTATTACCACTATAGCTCTTCAAGTTAGAGTATGCTGAGTTAACTAAAGCTCTAGCTGTCTTTGCATCATAAATTGCGTTATCAGCTAAGAGTGCATCAGTAGGTTTTACCTCCAGAAAACTATTGCAACTTGAAAAAGTAGTAGTAAATGCTGAAGCTAATAAAGCTATATATAAAGTATTTTTTAAAGTTCTCATGTTGATGTTCAAAATTAAAGTGTAACATTTAAAATAAATTCAAAAGTACGTGGCTGTGGAACTGTTGCCCAATCATAGCCAGCTGTATTCTGGTTAGTACTTTGTGCACTTACTTCAGGATCCAAGCCTCTATAATTTGATAATGTCCAAAGATTTGTTGCAGAAAATGTTGCTTTTACTCTGCTCACACTTAATTTTGAAGCAACTTGAGACGGCAAAGTATAACCAATTGATACATTGCGAAGACGAAGAAATGATGCATCCTCTAAATACCTGTCACTCAAGTTAGCAACTTGACCTGTGTAGTTATTAGCCATTGAATTGTTTTGCTCCGGGTTCAAAGTATATCTACTCATTTTTGGAATATCAGTGATATCACCTGGCTTTTGCCAACGATTTAATTGTCTGCTGAAGAAACCTATACCGTTTTGTGTACCTCCATGTACCAAGAAATGCTCTTGCATATTCAATACTTTGTTACCTTGTGTGAAGTATAGAAAGGCATTGAAGTCAAAGTTTTTATATGTTAGGGTATTGGTTAGACCTCCAGTAAAGTTTGGTTGTGTACTACCCAATATTTGTCTATCTGCATACGAAATGATACCGTCTTTATTTACATCATCATACACAGCATTACCTGTCTGTGGATCAACATACAATTGTTTATATAAGAAAAATGAATTCACTGGATATCCTTCTCTTAGTATAGATGTGCCACGATTTGTCGCACCTAACGTTTGTTCTTGTGGAATCTTCTCAATTTTATTTTTATTCTGAGCTACGTTAAATGAGGTTGACCAGGAGAAATTATCATTCTTTATGTTTACAGATTCTACAGAGAATTCAAAACCTTTATTACTGATTTCAGCAAAATTGCGGATTGCTGTTGAGTACCCACTACGTGATGGAACTTGGACAGTCTGTAGACCGTTTGAGGTATATTTATTATAATAGTCGAATACAAAATTTAACCTATTATTCCATAACGATAAATCAAAACCTACGTTAGCTTGTTTTGTAGTCTCCCAGGTTAAGTCTGGATTTGCTAATCTGCCTGGCGACAAACTTGGCTGATCCAAGTAGGATTGCGCATTCGTTGACCATATAGATAATGCATCATAGTCTCCAATACCATTTTGATTTCCTGAGATACCATATGTCGTTCTGAATTTCAATCCGCTTACAGTGTTGCTATTTGCTAAGAAATCTTCACGTCCAGCGTTCCAAATAAAACCTGCTGCTGGAAAATAACCCCATCGTACATTGCTCCCGAAACGTGAAGAACCATCAGCACGGAAATTAACTTCTAATGAATACTTGTTATTAAAGGTATAGCCTGTATTTCCAAAGAAGGAAACTAATCTGTTTTCTGTACGACTAGATGAGCCAGTTGTAATACCACCATTAGAAACTTCTGTCAACGAATCAAAGATATAGTTAGTACCAGTAGCAGATACATTTTGTGTCTGAGTGACATTAATAGTGTTACCTAGCAAAACATTGAAGTCGTGCTTATTATTGAAATTTTTAACAAACGTTAATAATTGCTCTGCAGTATAAACTTGAATCTGGCTATTACCAGCAGCCGAATTACCAGTATTACTTAATTGAAAATTTTGAAAATTTCGAGTTCCATTATTTGTGTAGTCGAAGCTTCCGCTTGTTTTATATTTTAAGTTTTTTAAGAAACTATATTCAGCAAAAATATTAACCGTATTACGCCAAGTTGAGTAATCATTATCAATATTCTCGATCAGACGTAAATGATTATTGAACGTTGCATGATTTAGATAATTTCCATTAGCATCAAAAACAGGTAAAAAAGATCGTGGGAAAATTGCTGAACCAATAATACCTGTTGGATCATTGTCAGAATTACGAACATTTGAACGTTGTACACGAGCCAAGTTGTAACTAGTTCCAACTTTCAAACGGTCTGATATATTATTATCATAATTAATACGACCTGAAAAGCGTGAAAAATCATTAGGTTTGACGATAGACTCTTGACCTGAATAACCTAAACCAATATAATGATTACTTTTATCAGTACCGCCATATGCCGAAACTTGATAGTCTGAACTGCGTGCTGTCTGGAATAATGTAGCTATACGGTCATAAGTTGGGAGATTTGCAATATTATTTTGTGAAAAATCTATGTTGCCAGCACCATCAGTAAATGGAAAAATTAAATCCCAGCTTGTTGGTTTTGTCCTGCTAACATATGAACCAAGAGATTCACCTAATTCATTGGCTGTGTTCTGCCAAGATTCCAACAGTAATTCGCCAGTCTGCGGACCAGTAATAAATTCAAATTTTTTCGGGGCATGAGACCAACCTTGTTTAGTTGATAAACCAATTTTAGATGCAGCATTACGCTTTCCTCTTTTAGTCTGTATGATGACTACACCATTAGCACCTTGAGAACCATATATGGCAGTAGCATTTGCATCCTTCAATAAAGTGATGCTTTCGATATCCGCTGGATTAATATCTGCCAAAGGATTAGATAATAAATTACCTCCACCACCAGTTACCGGCAGTGCTGTACTCATAAACACACCATCAATTACATATAATGGTTGTACTGAGCCATTAATAGAGTTATTACCACGAATAACAAATGACACACCGCCACCTGGAGAACCATTCGTAGCACTAATCTGTGCACCTGCTACTTTTCCTTGCAATAATTTAACGGGATCTTGATCGGCTTGATTGGTATTATTTTCAGAAAAATTAACTGTTGCTATAGAACCAGAAACATTTGTTCTTTTTTGCGTAGTATAACCAGTTATTACGACTTCATCTAAGAATCCAGCATCTTCATTTAAATTAATAGTTAAAGGCTGATTAGGTGATGTTACTGTTATTTTTTGCGATTCATAGCCAATATTTGTAACAGTTAGGAATGCTGGTAATTTTTTGACTTCAATTGTAAACTCCCCCGTAGAAGAGGATACTGTTCCGTTACCTTTTATATTTGTTTCATTGATTGAAGCACCTTGAACATGCTCCTTATTTTGGCCATTAATGACTTGACCTCTAATTGTATGCTGTGCGTATGCAGTTCCAAGACATGCCTGTCCTAATAGAATTGCAAATACAATACTTTGTTTTTTATTCTGGTTAATGAAATTGCTTATCATTATCTTTTCAGTTATAGGTATGAAACATCTTGCTAATATTTGGACAAAGGAAGTCCGGGTACAATGACGGTTAAATCACTGTTTAATTCTTGTTATATGAAAGAATTGTGGGGGGGGGGGTAGTATTAGTCACACATGCACATTCGGCCTGTGATAGCAAGAGGAGTTGAGGTAGAAATAGATAAAGGTTGTACAGACAACAGACGAAAAGCAGCACTACTATAGGCCACGCTCCAATCGATTTTTACTTTTTGATTACTTGACATAAATAATTAAGATAACTTATTATGATATAGTCTACTAAGAAAGTAGTCTAATAATTAATTGTTTCAAATGTAGAACCTTTAAGCATAAATAAAAAGTAACAAATACTACTTTTAAAGGAACATATAATACTTTTTTGATAACACTGTAGTAATTCCTAATGTAATAATTTTAAAATGCATCGTATTTTAATGAAAATTTAAAATCCAAAGTGTTTATTTTTTTAAAAAATTTAAAGCTATCCACAATAAAAAAAATCATTTTTATTAGATTTTACTATTAACTTGATATTTTTGTATGAAATCTTAGAAACATGTAAATGATAAATTCAACTATAGAATATTTAGGTTCAATAAATCCTACTATTGCAGCTTTATATGCCACACTATTTACATGGTTCGTGACCGCAATTGGATCGGCACTTGTCTTTCTATTTAAATCATATAATCGCAACCTCATGGATGCCATGTTAGGTTTTACGGGTGGAGTGATGGTCGCTGCAAGTATCTGGAGTTTGTTGATACCGGCTATAGACATGACTGATGGTGAGGGATTCAGAAAAGTAATGCCGTCAGTATTTGGCTTTTTAGCGGGGGCAGCATTTTTATATGCCATAGACAAAATTATTCCTCATTTGCATGTTAATTTTAAAAAAGTGGAAGGAGTTAAAACTCCTTGGCAGAAAACCACTTTGATGATTTTTGCTATTGCATTGCATAATATTCCAGAAGGGTTAGCTGTAGGTATATTATTTGGCGGAGTGGCTGCTGGGATTCCGGAGGCTAGTATTGCTGGGGCAGTGTCACTAGCTATCGGTATTGGATTACAGAATTTTCCAGAAGGATTTGCAGTTGCTATGCCACTAAGAAGAATGGGTATGTCTCGTAGAAAAAGTTTCTTTTACGGACAGATGTCTGGAATTGTAGAGCCTATAGCTGGCGTGGTCGGAGCCGTAGCTGTAGTTTATTTCACTCCTATCCTGCCATATGCTCTAGCATTTGCAGCAGGCGCAATGATATTCGTAGTAGTAGAAGAAGTGATTCCAGAAGCGCAGCAAAATAAGGGGTCTGATTTAGCTACCATTGGGTTCATTGGCGGATTCATCATCATGATGACACTAGATGTAGCATTAGGATAAATGAACAATTATAGCAAATCACATTAGAACTTCTAAACAAGTAGCCAAGAATTTGGGACATCCTGTACTCCTATAATTATATTACAATTCTTATTAAATAAAACGTGCCGATATAATAATATATCGGCACGTTTTATTTATAAATGTATATCTAGACTCATCAGTGAGCTCCATGAAATCTATTTGCTCTTTTGAATGTTCCTAAATCATTGAATCGAACTCCGTGCATACGCATGACCTCATGCGCCTTTTTACGTGCCATATGTCGCACATAGAAACTTTCATTTACGACGAAATGATGTATCGCATGAGTCCATCCAAAGAAAAAGCAAAATATTTGGAAAGGAAAGGTCCACCAAACAGTTAGAACCTGAGTCTGCTCTATTACATTACCTTTTTCTACATCACCAAAATAATGTAAATTAGAAGTAATAAAATGTAAACAGAACTGTCTCAATAGATTTGGCAGTAATATGATGTATGTAATTGGATTTAACCAGTGCAATATATTTTTGAATAATTCAGGCAACACTACATTAGTAGAAAAACGATTATGAAAAAAGTCTAAAGCGACATCCAACATGAATACGTATAAGACGATATGAGATAAAATCGTTAGAGGAATCAGCCCAAAAACACCGTAGAGTTTTAATTTGTGTGCGGTTTCAAACTTTAGATTGCCATTGGTTACCTCTCTTTTTATGTCAGAGAATAGACCTCTGACGCGCAATAAACTTCCAAGTACAAGGTCGGGGGTAAATAACAATCTTTTCAACGACCATTTTTCACCATTTGTTACGCCTCTCTCCTCTACGTCATGAAGAGTACCAGAAAATTTGTGATGATGATAATGAAGCGTTCTTCTGAACCAAGGATTTAAGGTTAATGGTCTAAAAATCCAAATCCAAAATAACATAAAATTATGAACGAACTTATTATTTTTGAAGTAGATATAATGTATTAAGTCATGTTCTAGTTCATGTAAAACACCGTATAAAAAAGCATTTACTATGATCAATAACCATATAGGAACTACGCCAACATACCAAAGATAGCCTACTGCTAGACTAAGGGTTATACAGACCGCAAAGATCGAGAATCCTATCAAGTTTTGATACCTCAGAATCGGATATTTCTCCTTCAACGCGTTATAGGAATCTACGATTTCCTTTTTAATTCTACTTGTTCTTTCTTGATGCGTCACTATGTTTATTCTATAGATGTAAAGTTTTGCAAGTTAGCTAATATTTTTTAGAGTCTTTATTATTAATATAATCTTAACATATAAGTGACAGATAAGATTGAATTATTGATTAACCTAATCAGCAAAATATATAAATAAGAAGAGAGATGTTAACTCCAACACCTCTCTTCTTACTTGTAAATAAATAGTAGAATACGAATTATTCAGCAGACTCTTTAGCAGCCAAATAGCGCTCAGCTTCAAGAGCAGCCATACAGCCAGTACCTGCTGCTGTAATCGCTTGACGATACACATTATCCTGTACATCACCTGCTGCGAAAACACCTGGAATATTAGTAGCAGTGACATTCGGTTGCGTAATTAAATACCCTGTCTCATCCATATCTAATACACCCTGAAATAATTCCGTATTAGGTTTATGTCCGATAGCTACGAAAAATCCAGTTACGTCTATGATTGATGATTCTTTAGTTACGTTGTTCAACACTTTAATACCAGTCACGACTTGCCCATCTCCTAAGATTTCTTCCGTTTCTGAATTGTAATGTACTTCAATATTCTTTGTGTTCATTACACGATTATACATCGCTTTAGAAGCTCTAAATTCATCACGACGCACTAACATATGTACTTTATTACATAATTTAGCTAGATACGTAGCTTCTTCAGCAGCCGTATCACCTGCTCCTACTATAGCAACATCTTGTCCTTTGAAAAAGAATCCATCACATACAGCACAAGCAGATACACCAAAACCGTTATATTTTTGTTCAGATTCTAGGCCTAACCATTTAGCTGTAGCACCTGTAGCAATAATAACAGTTTCAGCAGTAACAGTCTTAGATCCATCAATTATAATTGTGTGAATACCTCCATCTAATGAAAAATCAACTCTAGTAACATACCCAAAGCGAACTTCTGTACCAAATCGCTCAGCTTGTGCGCGCAAATCTTCCATCATAACTGGTCCAGTGATCCCTTGTGGGTATCCAGGAAAGTTATCAACTTCTGTGGTTTGTGTTAATTGTCCACCAGGTACAATACCTGTATATACTACTGGTTTTAAATCAGCTCTAGCAGCGTAAATTGCAGCTGTATATCCTGCAGGACCAGAGCCAATAATTAAACACTGTACATGTTCTATTTCTTGTTGCGTAATCATGTAATAATAAAAATTTTTATTTCGTTAGTTATTTCCCAAATTTACTTTGTAAACCTAAAAGCATATCTGAAGTAATCGGTTTTGAATTTTCTTGAGCTTTCTTAATTTCTGATGGTGAAGCAGTCTGCGTTACCGTGGTAGGTCTATGCTGTTTCTTCTTCTCCTTATATGCGTTCCAATGGTTTTCTAATACTTTCTTTGTATATAATGGAAAGTCACCATTTTGCATCCATGCATAATAGCTAGGCTCCACATCGAAAACATTTTCTAATTTTTTGCCTTTGTGTTTGCCGAAGTTTATACAAACATCGCCATCCTCATCAAATACCAATCGTCCTGCAAAATCTGCAGGCCTAGTCAAGTTTGTAAATTCATGCAGTTTCGCTATATCATTCGTGACAGGATAGCTCACTTCTCCATTCTTGTTTTCAAATGGTTCACCATCATATTTGGTTAGCTGCGCTTTCAATACTTCATATGTCGCACGTACATCCGCTTCTGCTTGATGCGCATTTTCAAGGCTAGCACCACAATAAAATTTATAGGCAGCCTTCAATGTACGTTGTTCCATCTGATGGAATATGTTTTGAACATCGACAAATGATCGACCTTCTAAAGAAAAGTCTACACCTGCACCTAAGAATTCTTCCATTAGCATAGGTATATCGAATTTATTAGAGTTATATCCTGCCAAATCCGAATCACCAAAGAAATTTGCAATCTCAGAAGCTAAATCTTTGAAACGTGGAAGATCTTTTACATCTTCATCATATATACCATGAAACATCGAAGATGCTAATGGAATTGGAATACCTGGATTAACCTTCTTCGTATACACTTCTTCGCCACCTCCTGGCAAAATTTTCAATATTGCAATTTCAACAATCCTATCCGTTGCAATGTTGATACCTGTAGTCTCCAAATCGAAGAAAGCAATAGGTCTCTTTAAATTTAATTCCATGCCATAAAGATAAGAAATCTAACGATGTATAACCAAAAATAGCCTCTAGTAATAAAACAAATATGATATACAACTGAAAATGTATTTTATTTACTAAACATTAACACTATTTTTGCAGGCAAAATGAAGAGCATTTTATTATATTTATTAATCCCTATCATGTTGCTACAAAGCAATATGACGCTCCTTATTTGCACATCTTTTTACTATAATCAAAATTTCATTGAAAAATACTACTGTGTACAACGCAGTATGATAAACAACGATTGTCATGGACAATGTTACTTAATGAAAAAGTTAAAATCTCAGCAAGATCGTGAACAAGAAAATTTCAAAGTTCATTTTCACGAAGCGGATTTAAAGACTCCCGTTTTTTATGAAATCTCTAAATTAGACCTTGTTAAGTCTATAACGATTATATATTCTATATATAGATCTACCCTTCATCCAATACTATTTAGTAATAATATTTTTCATCCTCCGATTTTATAACAATAATAATAGTTAAATGTCATCAACGTACAAACACATGTTTGTACAATTATTATTATCATACTATAAACATCAAATGAAAAAATTACTTTTTCACGCTATCTTATTTTGCGTGATATTAACCTCTTGTTCAAAAAGCAAGGATTTAGATTATAATTCCAATGAAGTTGGTCTCATGAAATTGAAATTTGATCCAATTGTCAATGGAAAAAAACTTGTTTTAAAAGACTACGTATATACTAATGCATCTAATGAATCATATACAATCGAAACTGCAAAGTTTTTCATAAGTAATATAAAATTAACAGACAATCAAGGAAATGACTATTTACTTCCCAAAAAAGAGTCTTATTTCCTGATAGATGCCGCATTAGATAGCACTCTATTTCCGAGATTTACTATCCCACAAGGTGAATACACCAGCATAGAATTCAATATAGGAATAGATTCCATGACCAACACCCTACCAATAGAGGATCGTATTGGTGTATTGGATATTGCTAAATCAGATATGTACTGGTCTTGGAATGCTGGCTATATATTTTTCAAATTGGAAGGGCACTCGCCACAATCAACTACCTTAGATAAGAAATTTAGATACCATATAGGCTTATACGGTGGATACAATAGCCCAACAGTTAATAATAATCGTAATATCAAGATAGACTTAAATATAGCTGGAGTGGCTAAGGTGCAAAAAGATATGTCTGCAGATATCCATCTAATGGTAGATTTGGGCAAAATATTCGATGGTCCTAATACTATTTCTATAGCCAACCATCCAACGGTGATGACATCAGGACCTCACCAACTAATCGCTGAGAACTACAGCAAACTTTTTACTCACGATCATACACACAATTTTCAAGCACTAAAATAATTGTAGTATGAAAAAAGTTTTTGTAATCCTATGCATCGCAGGGTTGATTGTTGCGTGCAAAAAATCAGATGATATTGCTTTGAATAAGTTTATAACTTTTAACTATGTTGAACATTTCCCAGATCCTATTTACAGAATAGATGAAAATATGGTTTCTGAAAAAATATTCCATCTGGGAAGAAGGCTTTTCTTTGATCCACTTTTATCACGCAATAACACTATTTCTTGTGGTAATTGCCATATTCCACAACATGGATTTACGCATCATGGACACGACGTTAGTCATGGTATTGATGATCGCTTAGGTATTAGAAATAGCATGCCCTTGATGAATCTAGCGTGGTCGCCATCTTTTTTTTGGGATGGTGGTGTACAAGACTTGGACTTCACATCAGCAGTGCCAATTGAAAATCATGCAGAAATGGATGAAAGTCTTCAAAACGTAATCAATAAATTGAAATCAAACCCAACCTATACTATCCTATTCAAAGAGGCTTTTCAATCGGAAGAAATTAATAGTGCACAATTTTTCAAAGCATTAGGCATATTCATGGCTATGCTGGTTTCCGATAATGCCAAATATGATCAAGTAATTCAGGGCAAATTATCATTCAGCGAAGAAGAGCAGCGTGGATATGCTATATTCCAACAAAATTGTGCATCATGTCACCGAGAACCGTTATTTACCGATTATACATTTAGAAACAATGGCCTTCAAGAAAACCCTGCACAAGACCTAGGAAGATACACTATAACAGGTGCTCAATATGATAAACTCAAATTTAAAGTCCCAACGCTTCGCAATCTTAAATACACTGCACCTTATATGCATGATGGACGCTTATATACGCTGCAAGCGGTATTAAATCATTATACTAGAGAGATTCACGACAGCGCTACTTTAGATCCATTACTTAAAGATAATATGGGAATCAGCATTTCATTAGAACAGCAAGTTGACCTACTTGCCTTCCTGAATACACTGAATGACGAATCCTTCATTAATAATTCAAAATTTGCCGAGCAATGAAAAAAACAATATTTACCGTATTTGCTATCTTGTCATTTAGTTACAATTATGCATGTGATATATGCGGTGGAGGTTTAGGTTCTAACTACTTAGGACTATTACCTGATTTTAACAATAAATTCATCGGAATGCGATATCATCACAATCAACTACGCACCCAGTTAGACATCTACGGAAACATTACTCCGCTTAGTAATCTTGAAAAATACAATACAATGGATATATGGGGAGCTTTGAATATATCCGAAAAATGGCGAATGATGGCGATATTACCTTATAGTAAAATAGCTAAGTTCAATTATGGAACAGAAGTCAATATCCATAAATCTGGAATCGGAGATATAAATCTAATTGGATTCTATAATCTTCTAAACACGAATAGTACAATCAGTGACAAAAGATTAAGTCAATCTTTATGGCTTGGTCTAGGAGTGAAATTAGGCAGTGGAAATTACACTGTACAGGAAGCCCAATATAGCGACTCTCCTAATATTTTTCAATTAGGTACAGGTAGTACAGATTATCTATTGCAAGCAAATTACGACATACGCTTGCAAAATATGGGTATAAGTTTGAGTGCTAACTATAAAATTAACACACAAAATGCTGACACATATATGTATGGTAACAAGTTAATGACCGCAGGTAATGTATATTATAAATTTTCTATCGGTCAAAATACACGAATTACACCTACTGCAGGTTTGATATATGAGCAGCAGCAGAAAGATCATTATATGAAATTTGAATTAGAGCAAACCGGAGGTAGAAGTCTCCAAACATCAATCGGAGCAGAAGCAAATATTAAAAAAGTAGCTATAGGAATAAGTTGGCAAAAACCTATATATCAGAATTTAAATATGGGTCGTACAATTCTCAAGCATAAAATATCCACACATATAAGCTATACATTGTAAATATAAAAGGAGCTCATTGAGCTCCTTTTTATATAATGTAATTATATACTATTCTAGTTATTCTAAAATCTCTTTTAGCTTAGCAACTTGATGATCGACCAAACGCTGAAGAGGGGCTGAAGCCATCATCTTCATCATCATATTTAACTCGGCTTCAACAACAAAACTAACTTTAGTTTCACCAGGTGAGACTACATCAGTTTTCCAAATTAACCTTAACTCAAAAGGAGCATTTTCTGAAGGTATACAAATAATCTCTTCATTCACTACACGTTCACTCACCTTTAAAGCTAATGTTGTTATCCCTTTGATAGAAAAACGAGCCTCATCTACAGTAGAAGACCAATCAGTTATGTTTTCAGGCATTAGTTTCTCATGATTATTAAGATCATTTAGAAAACCGAAAACCTCTTGAACAGGCTTCAAAATCTGAATATGGTTTTGAATAATAGTCATAAAAATATTATTCGCCTACTTGCCAGTTAGCTGGATCTCTTCTCCACTGCTCTAATAAATCGATTTCTGATTCAAGAACATAACTTCTCTCGACAGCAACTTTAATCAAAGCATTATAGTTACAAAGGCTTAATACTGGACATTTAGCCTCAGCGAAGTTTTTAGTAGCTTCATCCAAGCCATACGTAAAGATAGATACCAGACCTACTACGTTACAACCTGCTTCACGCAATGCTTTTACCGCTTGTAAAGAACTTTTACCTGTAGAGACTAAGTCTTCTACAACTACCACACGCTGACCTGAAACCACTTCACCTTCAATTAAATTTTGACGACCGTGATCTTTAGCACTACTACGTACATAAGTAAAAGGAAGACCTAATTCTTGTGCTACTAATACACCCTGAGGAATACCAGCTGTAGCTACACCAGAAATCATTTCCACAGCACCAAATTCTTCTTGAATTAACTGTGCTAATTGTTGACGGATGTACGTACGGATAGCAGGATGCGATAAAGTTATACGATTATCACAATAAATTGGAGACTTCCAACCAGAAGCCCATGTAAAAGGACTTTTAGGTTGTAATTTTATTGCTTTAATTTGCAATAAGGATTCAGCAACTTTTTGTTCAACCTCATTTAAATTATTCATGGCACAAATTTATAAAATTTATATGAACCAAAGCCTGCTAATTTTAGCAGATTTTGTTCCATCTATCAAAAAAAATGTTCAAACAATTGGATTACAAGAGATTGAACTTGAAAAACTTTTTAACAACTCTCAAAAGAATGAACAGATAATATATCTATATGTTCACCCAGAGATAGATACAATTTTAAAAAAACTTCTGGTGGACATTAAAATGATCTATGCCGCTGGCGGTTTGGTTAAAAATGGGGATGGTGACTATTTATTCATTCATCGTCTAGGGAAGTGGGATTTGCCCAAAGGAAAAGTGGAAGAAAATGAAAAAATGCGTGATGCAGCTGTAAGAGAAGTTGAAGAAGAATGCGGTATCAAAATTGACTATCTAGGTAAAAAGATTGCAACAACCTATCACACCTACAATATGCGTGGAAAATTCATTCTTAAAGAAACAAAGTGGTATGAGATGGGTGTAAATAGAATCCCTAAATTAATCCCTCAGACTGAGGAAGATATTACTGAAGCGGTATGGCTAGGCAAAAAAGAAATTAAAAAACGAGTGCTAATCAATACTTACCCACTCATTGTTGATGTCTTAGAAAATATATAAAACAAATCGCCTCCTTAGAGGCGATTTGTTTTATATATCAATTCTAGATTGTTGTATTTCCCAAGCTACGACTAATCTAGACATCATTGAATAACGTATCAATCCTTCAGGCTGGTTATTATGAATCAAGAAGTGGTTGTAAAACCAGCTAGTAGCTCTGTCAAATTTGCTTCTATAACGCATCCAGAATGCTCTTTCTTCTTTGTAATCAGCTAAGACCTTTGGTGACAACTTTGCTCTGATTTGATCCATTTTTAGATTGTCATGTCCGTATGGGGCTATCAGGTATTCTAAGGCCGCATAATATGCTGCATACCTATACCATGGATTATTATGATTATATAGTTTAGCGAAAGCTATAAAATTACACTCGTCTTCAAATCCAATACCCATCTGATGCGCCAATTCATGAACTACCACAAATGGATATGATGTTAACGGCATGGATTGATTAACATGTGCTTCCAAAGTAAATGGATTGAAATACCCAGAAACAGTGAAGTAAGAAACTAACTCACTGGATATGGGATTCTTGAGATGAATCTGACTTTTGGTAAGAAAAGCATCAAATAGCGTGTCTTGATACATATATTCAGATAAGTCTCCTTTCACACCATTGGTATGCTTCCTTGAGAAGTCTAAATCATCACGCAGTTCATTTATTCGATCTATATACGTAAATAGAACTTGTTCGTGCTGCTCTTCTGATATATTTTTAATATCTAAACCGATCTTGTCAACTAACGGAACTCTGAAATAATGAAGACCCCAGTTGATATAAAAAATATTATATAGCGTTAACAGTATACATACTAAAAGTAGCATATACCGCTTCAAACTAACAATATTTTTTTCGAATAGTGAGACGAGTGTTTTTATTAGTAATAAGGTTATTACACTTATAGCAACACCATAAAAGACATCACCAACACTGAATGGAACCCAAGAAAAAAGTATCACATAGATATACGTCCACACAGGATAGAATTGCTTGGTGTAAATATCTTCAATCCAAAATGGATACTTTTTCACGTACTCCAACCCTATCAATATTATAATATTTATGATTAGGTATATATAGTGATATCTAAAGCCAATTGATTTAGCTTTGTGTTTCATTTTCATAGTACAATTTGTAGTAAGATTTACCACGATCTTCGTCATAGCCCTGCTCTATTAAGTCACGATTGCCATGAATATATACAGAAAAATTTTTATCCAACTTAAGAATTGATCTGAAAGAACTTGCCATTTTTTTTACTGCTGGTGCTGCTATTTCAAAATTTTCCTGAAAGGGCATATCAAATTCTTCTTCAAATTTTTGCTTATAATCATTGAACAAGCTTACAGCTTGTGGATTACCAAGTACCTCATCTTCAAATTCTGCAGTATCAAACGTTTCTTTCGTTTTAAAATAATTCATCGACCGATTTAGAAGCTCTATCTTATCCGTAGTTTCTAACTCAAAAACATCATCCAATTTTTCTTGTACAAAATTCTTATAAACTTTCATGATATTTCCTGTCTGTTGAAAGCTATCATTTCGAGATCGCAATTGCAAAAAATTATCTTTCCAATAGATTGCTTCAGATTGATTTGTCTGATCGACCACTAACACACGATAGCCCTCATCAACATCGGCATTCACAATAATTACACCTTTATCTAGTTTATTGATATTTATAGCTTGCTGCTCGTAGTCTAATTGAAAGCCCCCTTGATTTGGATAGACTTTAAGATATGCTTCCTTGTTCTCCGATTTAAAAATACCTATAGCATCCCAATCTTCGCCTTCCATTTGAACATTTTTGAGCGAAACGACATAGACCTCTCCTGGTTTAATTTTAGGGTGGTCCGACACTTCGTATAAGTGTTTAGTCATATGTTGTGAGAAATCATGAAAATTGACTTCACCATCAAAATATTTTTTAGCAAAATGGTAAACTTCATTAAGTTGCAATTCTTCATTAGGATGAAAGAAACGATAAACTTCCGTCAATTTTCCAAATGGTTTTAGAAAATATTGCATCAACAAATCTGGCAGTACTTCATCTACTCCCAGATCGACAGGTTCGTCTGAAAGTATATAGAATTCATCATTAGCTTTATTGCCTACATGATGAATGGAAAGATTCTCAAAACTTGCATCTTGATGGAAAAACATAATAAAAAAGTGTTTTATTGAATAATAATTCTATAAATCGTAAATATCCCTAGCCAATCTAAAGGTCTCTACGTGTGCATTAACAATATCTTTAATCTGTGGAGAATATCCGCCACCCATCGAGATTTGCAATGGTAGATCAAGCTGCCTACATGCATTTATGACACTGAAATCCCGTAACTTACATCCTGTAGGCGAAACTTTCAATTTACCTAATTTGTCAGTTGATAGGATATCAACACCTGCCTGATAAAAAACGAAATCCGGGTTTGCTAATGAGAAGAGCTTATCAAGTGATGACGACAATATATTTAAATATTGGTCATCTTCAATTGAATCTTCTAACGCTACATCCCAATGTGAGTGCTCCTTAATAAATGGGAAATTCTTATCGCCATGCATTGAGAATGTAAACACCTCCGCATCATTTCTAAAGATATGAGCGGTACCATTACCTTGATGAACATCCAAATCAATAATCAATATACGTTTAGCATAACCCTCTCTCAACAAATACCTAGCTGCAACTGCCTGGTCATTTAACAAACAAAATCCTTCCCCAAAATCATAACCTGCATGGTGAGTGCCACCGGCTACATTTAGAGAGACACCATATTCAAGGGCATATTTTGCGGATTGTATTGTTCCATCTACTATATATAGCTCACGCTGTATTAGATGTTCAGAAATAGGAAACCCTATTCTTCTCGCCATTTTTGCGTCGATTGAACAGTTAAACAGTTGGCTAACATAAGTCGAGGCATGAGCGAGGCACGCAGTCTCAAAGCTTGCGAGGCTAGGCGAAAAGAAAGAACCTTCATCAACTATACCCTCATGCAATAACTGAGATGGTATAAGCTCATATTTAAGCATAGGGAAGCGATGCCTCTCTGGCAATGGATGAATATATGATTTATGGTAGGCTATCTTCAGCAAATCTCATTGATATTAAATGCTCACGAAAATACAAAGAACTAAATTATTCTTACCTTAGAAATATTTAAAACATTAAAATTAGGAAGTTTTATATATTATATCTACTAATAATATTCATCAAATATATTTGTCATGATCAAAAAATGTGGACTTTTCATAGCATTATGCTGTATGATATCGCAAGGTCTCTCGCAGACTATCATTCCATTAAAAGAAAATATACTATCTAGCTTCAGAGGTATAGACACCTATGGAAAAGCTGTAGTCTGGGTAAGTGGTTCTAATGGTACAGTAGGTTATTCTGCGAACCAAGGAAAGGATTGGAATTGGGTAAATCCTAAGGGTTATGAGAAATTTGATTTCCGTGATATTGAAGTTTTCTCCAAAAAAGAAGCTATAATAATGAGTGCTGGATCTCCTGCAGTATTACTTCATACTACTGATGCTGGGAAAACTTGGATGAAAGTATATGAGGATAATCGTCCCGAGATATTTCTAGATGCAATGGACTTCAATGGAAGA
Source organism: Sphingobacterium sp. (assembly GCA_045629405.1). Classification (GTDB taxonomy): domain Bacteria; phylum Bacteroidota; class Bacteroidia; order Sphingobacteriales; family Sphingobacteriaceae; genus Sphingobacterium. Next base: position 26,436 of record JAZQRD010000001.1, read on the forward strand.
TTAGGGTATGCGCTTGGAGACCCGATAGAAGGTCAATTCCAACTTTTAAGAAGTAGGGATAAAGGGAGATCATGGCAAGATGTAACACATGACTTCGTTCTGTTCGCAGATGAAGGTGAAGTCGCCTTCGCAGCATCAGGGACTAATCTCAAAGTATGGAAGGAAAAAGTTTACATAGGAACAGGTGGTAAGTACGCCAGTTTTTTTAATTACAATCCTAAAAGTTTAAGTGTAGATAAGCTAGATGTCCCCATATGGTCAGGTAATGAAAGTTCAGGAATATTTTCTATAGATTTCAGGAATGAAAAGGAAGGTGTAGCTGTCGGAGGAGATTACCTACAAGATCATGACAACCGCAACAATGTCTTACTTACCTACGATGCAGGAAACACATGGCATAAACCTACATCACCTGTGAATGGGTATCGATCAGCTGTGTTGTATGTCACTAATGATATATTGATAGCAACTGGAACGTCAGGTACAGATATATCGAGAGATGGAGGGCAAAACTGGCTGAAACTATCATCGCTGAGTTTCAATAGTATTGCAAAATCTTCAGACAACAAACATGTATATCTTACAGGATCTAAAGGTAATATTTACAAATTAACACTTTAAGCGAATAAAAAAGCAGCACTCCAACGCACAGGAGGGCTGCTTAAACAACTTATAAAGAACGATTTTTTTAAAAATATTATTCTGCCATAATCTGAATATAATCAGCATAGCAATAACCTTCTACTTTCGATTTCGTACGTATGAGCCACCATTGATAGTTGGCTCTTCCTAAGACAGTCACGATTTCATTTTTAGCCACTTTGTCAATAATCGGACATTCGATACCTGGTCCCTTGCGTACATTAAGGTTTGTACTCTCTGTCACTACTCTCCCATTTAATAAATTGTACTCGCCCTCGACAACAATATTCAGATCTACTTCATTCGAAATATAATTTGGATCGATTTGATTATAAATATCCCAAAGTTTATTTTTATCGTCAATATTTTGAGTAATTCCACTAATTACCAAAAGTCCGTTAGACTCTTCGATTATCAAATTCTGGATACCCATTGCTGTCGCTGTATCCACCAAGAACTTATATTTAGTTTTTAATACCATAGCATTTTGATTAATAGAAATATAATTATGGTTACTTAATGATGGTTACCTAGCCTATAAAAGCACGTTCACTATCCTAAATTTAATAATACGCAATCAAAATCACAAGTAAAACTCGCAAAAATTAAAAAATCTCTTCCAATTGGAAGAGATTAGTTTGTTATAAGTAATTCTCATGCTGAATTAAAATCCCGTTAGATCTATCAATTTCTATTTGAGGAATAGGAAAAGGCCATGATTTATCCGAAGCATCTCTCCCTTTATCTGCAAAACCATACTTACTGTAGAAATTCTTCATTGTAGTCGAATATTCACCCCATCTGATAAGGTCATATAATCTAAATCCTTCTAATGCTAATTCCATACGTCTTTCCAATTTTACAGCTTTCAACAAATCATCCGTAGCTTTGATTGCATAAGTCGATTGAAATTCTACTTCTGTGATAGGTTTCAAAGCAGATGCAAACTGCCTAAATTTTGCAGGTTGATCTTCTTTAGCTGTAGTTACAAAAGCACGTCTCCTAACTTCGTTGATTCTTTCTAGCGCTATCGCTGTACTACCATTTAGTTTTATGGTAGCCTCTGCATTAATTAATAATACTTCTGCATATCTAATCCAATACGGTTGCCAATTGCTACGTTGTAGATTGTTATCTATTCTATATTGTTGTGGAACAAAAGCTTTACGACTGTGTTGCAAATTATAATCGTTGAAATATCCTCGATAATTATGTACCTCTTGACCTCCATTTGCCGTGTAAAATATGTCTTCATGCAATATGATAGTTAACATTTTACGTGGGTCAGCCTCATTATATATACTAGCCAAATCACGTGTTGGTGTATTACCACCCCAGCCCCCAACGTTATTTCTTCCAACATTCATAATCGCAAACGCATCTCCACCTAATCCAACGGCAGGATTATAATTTCGCAAAACCCCAAACAGACTTTCGTTAGAAAATGGCCCTACTTTATAGTCACCTCGAAATAGGTCTGAAAAATTTTGAAGAAGCGATAAGTTACCATTCTGGATGACTTCGTGACTCGCTGCACGTGCTAGTTCGTATTCGGCATTCGCATTGCCATTCATTTTGGATTGTTCCATAAGACCTGCGAAAAACAATGCACTCCTAGCTTTTATAGCTAATGCAGCATCTTTACTAGCTCGCCCTGTCTCACCTGCAGAAAGATTGACATGTCTAGGTAAATTAGGTTCCGCAATAGCTTCGTCAAGATCTTTAAAGATTTGATTACGCAAATCTTCAATACTCGCTTTTGGTAAGCGCGTAGTAGGATCTTCAATCGTAGTGATTAATGGCACCTCTTTGAAAACAGTTACTAGGTCCAAATAGTACCAAGCTCTCAAAAATTTAACTTCAGCTATATATCGAGCTAACGTAGCAGGAGATAATTTTTGTCCATTTTCTATGAGATTTCCGCCTTCCTTCTCTAGACTTGCTAATGCTTGATTACACTTTCCTATACCACGATATCTATTTGACCAAGTTTCATTCAATAGCGCGTTAGATGCCAAAGGTCTACCCGTTCCTACCTCCGTAGTTTGTGGTCTATCTCCAGGATCAGAACCTCCTGCATCAGCATTATCAACACTTTCATCCATGATAGCTATTTTGTTGACAGTATATCCCCAGCCATCGGCCATAGGCTGATAACAGCTAGTTACCATTTTTAATCCTGCACCATCGGTTTTAAAAAATTCTGATTCATCAAGGATACCATATGGATCACGCTGCAAATAATCTTTTTGACATGATACCATATGAAATGCTAATAATGCTATAAAAATATTTTTCTTTGAAATTCTCATAATTAAAAACTTAAGTTTAAACCCAACATCCATGATTTCGAAAGCGGATAATATCCCTGATCAACCCCCATATTCAAAGGTGATGAACTACCAATCTCTGGGTCTAATCCACTGTATTTGGTAAATGTGAATAGATTATAAGCTCCTCCCCATATACGCAAACTATTTATACGCATCGCATCTGTTAGATTCGTAGGCAATGTGTATCCAACTTGGATAGATTTAATACGTAAATAGGATCCATCTTCAACTAACCAATCCGAGATTTGTAAATTATTTTGATTTGAAGAACTAATTTTGAATTGCGTTTGACTAGGATTAGTTGGAGACCAGGCTTCCTGCAACAATTCTCTAGGAGCATTATACCAACCTACTCCAGATTTCATATCGATTTTAGCGATATTCATAATTTCATTACCCAGACTCCCTTGAGCTAATATCTTGAAATCAAAATTTTTGTAATCACCACCAAAAGTAAGTCCGTAAGTGAAATTGGGAAATGGATCACCTAAATATGTACGATCACTTGCGTTAATCGTACCATCATTATTTATGTCCACGAATCGTAAATCACCTTGTACAGCACCCGTTTGAACGTAACTATCCACTTCTTGTTGATTCTGAAAAATACCATCGGTTTTGAAACCATAGAAATATCCTATTGGCATGTTCTCCTCAGTTAGTGTTGTCGTATAATTGATCCAACCACCTCCTGGGATAGGCTCCCCTCCACCTAACGATATTACTTTATTCTTCAAAGTAGCAGCATTAGCAGATATATAATAACCAAATTCATCTGTTCTATCTTGGTATTTTACTGAAAATTCAAATCCTTTATTTTCTACACTTCCCGCATTTGACCAAGGACTATTTGTATATCCTAAATAATTTGGTAGAGGAACATTTAATAACATACCATCGGTCTTCTTTAGGTAATAATCAGCAGTAAAATCTAACTTGTGCTGGAAGAAAGACAAATCAAGTCCAACATCGATTTGTTCAGTACGTTCCCATTGAATCTGACTGTTGCCGAAGTAACTACTTCCTCCCATAAGTTGTGGATTGTAATTACCAAAATAGTAATAACCTTGATTCCCAGAATATGTCGTTAAGTATGCACCACGACTAATATTTTGATTTCCTATCGTTCCCCAACTCGCGCGAAGTTTACCTTTGCTAACGATAGCGTTGTCCTTTAAGAATTCTTCTTCTGTGAAGTTCCAGCCAGCCGATACCGATGGAAATGTTCCCCATTTTTTATCTTCACCAAAGTTAGATGATCCATCATATCTCAAATTAGCAGTTACCATATATCTGTTGCGGTATGAGTAAAATATGCGCGATAAATATGAATTCAACGCACTCTCCCATTTATTTCCAGATGCCTGAGGATTCATAGCTCCTGCGTCGATTATCCATTGTGATGGAGCATTTGATACAAGGCCCTGTCTAGATGCTCCAGAAGATTCAGATTTCCATTGTTCAGCAGTCGTACCTATAAGGGCTGTGATATTATGATCTGCCCACTTTTTATCGAATGATAGCGTATTCTCCCATACGTAATAGTCAGTTTTAGAGTTGTATGCACCTACTGTAGCATCGGCATTAAATTGGTTACCATTTAAATAATACTCTGGTGAGAAGCTATTTGAAACACCTGTCGATAAGTCAACACCGATATTTGAGCGAAATTTAAGATTTTTGGTGATCGCAATATCTACACTACCACCACCTTTTATCACCTTACCCTTCCACCGATTATTCTTGTAAATATCCGTTTGAGCGACAGGATTTTCTTTATTCGTCATCAATATGGGACTGTAAAAAGACCATGAATTATTAGCATCTATACGATCTAGGAATAAGCCGTCTTGTAAAAATGCTGGAATATCTTTTAAACCCGTACGATAGACAGGCGAGATAGGGTCAGCTACAAATGCAATAAAGGCAGTATTGAAACCTGGGCTACCTTCCAAAACATTTCCACGACCTTCTGAAACTACACCAATATTTGCGGAGAATTTTAGCCATGGTTTTACTTGATTCTCAAGATTTGTACGAAAAGATATACGATCATAGTCAGAGCCTTTAATAATACCCTTTTGATCCAAATAGCCAATACTTGTTCTATAAGTCAAATTGTTGACGCCTCCAGCGATAGAAAAGTCATGATTTTGGATGAGTGCATTTTTTTGATTGACTTCCTTCCACCAATTTGTTCCTGCTTCACTTCCTGTATTAGATTTCAAGAATTTAAGTACATCCTGCTTGTTTTGTTCAGAGAAATATGGGGATAGACCAGCATTTGTATTAGCCAAATTTTTATATTCCATAAATTCGGAAGCATTCATCATATCATAGGTTTTGACTGGATTTTGAAAGCCGAGATACGTATCAAAAGTTAGCACATTATGTAATTGGTCGCCATATGCAGTACCTTTTTGAGTAGTGACCATGATGACGCCATTCGCTGCTCGTGAACCATATATCGCCGTAGCTGAGGCATCCTTTAAGATTTCCATTGATAATATATCATTAGGATTTAACCAGCCAATATCGGACTGAGGTAAACCATCTACGACATATAATGGATTATTGTCATTGACTGTGCCTATACCACGTATGCGCACTGCTGGTGGCGTTCCAGGGCTACCTCCCGTAGATGTGATTTGAACACCCGCTGCCTGTCCTTGAAGTGCCTCAGTGGCATTTCTGACAGGCATATTTTTCAGATCCTTACCTGAAATTTGATCGACTGCACCAGTCAAGTCCCTTTTTAATTGCGTACCGTAACCAACTACAACGACTTCGTCTATAACAGCTTCATCGGCTATTAATACAAAAGTCTGCTTACTATATGATTCTAAGGTGAATGTTTTACTTTCGTAACCTAGTATTTGAACCACTATTTGGTCTCCCAAGGTGAGTTGTGAAAATGTGAATTCTCCTTGTGCATTGGTTGTACTTGTTAGGTTTTTACCTTGTATGCGCAAGGTGGCTCCTACTATTGGATGATTATTTTGATCAACCAATATGCCAAAAACATTTTGTTGATGTAATAGGCTATTAACTGAGTTTGATAATATTGGTGAAAAATTTGCCCCATTAGGATTGGTAAATGCGATATGACCTATCGCAGATTGACTTGGTAGTCCAGCAGCCAATAGCAATACAAGTCCAATGCTTTTAGATCTTGTTCTCATAATTATAATTTAGGTGAATAATTTATTGTCAATAATCATTGGTAGAATATGAATGGATTTAAGGCATAATACTCCTTCCTTCGAATAGTAAATTCATAGCTGTAGATAGGTTTTAATATGTATGCGTGAAACTCCCATAACAAGCAGGGATGGTTCAAAGTATAATTGATTATCACTAAATTAATGAATCAATTTGAATAAAAAAAGGGTCTACCAAAATTGGTAAACCCTAAATAAAATAAATAAAGAATGAATATATTTACTACCCCAAAGGCTCTAAATACTGTGCATAACAATAGCCCTCTTCCCCGTCTTTCGTACGCACCAGCCACCACTGTTGGTTTGCCTTACTCACCAAAGTTATAATCTCACCTTTGGATGCACTGCCAACTATTGGCTGATCGGTACCTGGACCTTTACGAACATTAAGATTAGAGTTTTGTGTGATAACACGGGCTTGACTACCTGCAACTGCTGAAGATACATCTACATTCATCACCACATCACCCGTAACGAAATTAGGATCTATTTTGCTATAGATATCCCACAATTGATTTTTGACATCCGCTGTTGATGCTGTACCTTGAATATGTAATACTCCATCTACTTCGGCAACTTTTAAATCTTGTATTGATGACACCTTAGCAGTATCAAGTAACACTTTGTATTTTTCTGATAATGACATAAGAATTCTCCTTTTTATATTTAATTACTTAAATGAAACTGCGGACATATCTACTCGTTTTGGATTCAAAGCATCTAACGCTTGCTTCAACACCATAGATCTTGATTGCTCCACTGATCCAGTAACAGTGATAACACCATCAACTGAAGTCGCTTGAATATTAGGAAAATCTTTGACAGCATCTACAATTTTAGCATTTAGATCTACATCATTGCTATTAATAATTACATCTGTAGAAGGCGCATTGGCTACAGTCAAATTATTTACAACTGACTTAATATTTTTTGAGTCAGCAGCTTTCGCCGCTGTTTCTAATGCGAGACGATCAGCTTCAGAAGCGACAATGCCTGTCAACGTCACAACACCTTCCGTGACAGTCACTAATAGGTCAGGAGTAGATGCTACTGCATTTTCGACTTTAGTTCTGAGATCAGCATCTGAAACTTTCGATTTACATGATTGAAGACTTAACGAGATACTCATTGTAACTAAGAGCGTAGTTAATAGGTTTCTTAAATACATAACTTAATTTTTTTGTTTATAATATCAGTATAACAACCATAAAAAATAATTGTTTGGATATAGGTCAACTACATAAAAAAAGGGACTTAAAGTCCCTTACTATCGTTCAATTTTAATTCACCTAAATCTTTGACATCTTTTAAATCATATGGAGTCTCTTGATATACATAATAGTTCAACCAGTTTGTAAAAAGCAAATTTGCATGACTTGACCATCTTACAATAGGTGGATTTGCAGGATCATTGTTTTTATAATAATTGCATGGTATAGCTATTTGTAAACCTTTATCAATGTCACGCGTGTACTCTTCATGTAATGTGAAAGGAGAATACTCAGAATGCCCAGTTAAGTATATTTCTCTGCCTCCTCTAGAAGCTAGTATTGCCAATCCCGCCTCGTCCGACTGCGCTAAGACTTCTAGTTCTGAAGTTTTTAATATATCAGACTTAGAAATTGTCGTATGACGACTATGCGGAATAAAAAACTCATCATCAAAACCTCTAAATAGCGGATTCTTTTTATCTAATGCGTAGTGACTAAATACACCGAACACTTTTTGATCTAGTGGTTTTTTAGGTACATCGTAGAAATGATAAAGCGCAGCCTGAGATGCCCAACAAATATATAAAGTCGAAGTAACATGTGTTCTCGCCCAATCAAAAATGGTCTGTATCTCTCCCCAGTAATTAACTTCTTCGAACGGCAACATTTCCACAGGGGCGCCAGTGATAATCATCCCATCGTAATGTTGATCACTAATATCCTCAAAACTTTTATAAAACATCGCTAGGTGTTCTTCAGGCGTATTTTTACTAGTATGGCTTTCTAAACGTAGAAACTCCATCTCCACTTGCAACGGTGTGTTACTCAACAATCGAACAAAATCAGTTTCCGTGGTAATCTTCAATGGCATTAGGTTCAATATTAAAATTTTCATAGCCCTAATGTCTTGTGTATTGGCTCTCAATGAACCCATCACAAATATGTTCTCTTTCTTTAGTAATTCTATTGCAGGCAAATTATCTGGAATCTTTACTGGCATATTCTTTATCGAAGTTAGGTTCAATCAATATATTAGAGGCATAATTGTCATAAAAATAACTATACTACCATCCTAAAACGCAACCAAGTTACTATTTAATTAAGTAATTAAAAAAATTAACCTCTTCACAATGGTTGATTTTAAAAATTGATTAAATAATTTTTTTAATCCAATATATATTTAGAAATTTTACTTTCCAATTCTAATAGATCAAATGGTTTTGGTAAAAAGTCATCAGCTCCCGCTTGCGCAGCTAAACTTTCTATTTCACTATTTGCTGAACAATAAATCACTGGTAATGTCTTGAAGTCTGGATGACTTTTCAAAAGTCTAGTGGCTTCCACACCACCAATATCTGGAATCCAATTATCCATAATGACTAAATCTGGCATAATAATACTTACTTTTTCAATAATATTATGGGATGTCTCACTTATATCCACCTGATAACCGGATGCCTCAAGCACTATGGTGAAGACATTCAATATAGTTTTGTCGTCATCAAAGATTAAAATTTTTTTCATAATGTATTTATATAAATAATGTTTATTGTACTATGCAAAAACATTACCCAAATTATAGTTAGCCTGATATTTTCGTGTTGTTGAATTTACTTCTTATTTAAGATATGTACAAGCAAAGCAATAAAAAAAATCCTCCAAAATTTTGGAGGATTTTAAGGTTGGTATAATAATTAGATAGTTAGTATCCTGTATTTTGTTTCAAAACACCGCCACTTCTATCAATCTCTGCTTGAGGGATTGGGAAGTAATCGTTTTGTGGTTTGTAATTAATTCCACGATAGAATGGTAATATAGCGCCTTCAAATGTAGAGTAACTCTCCAATACATTTTTAGCTTCACCCCAACGCACTAAATCAAAATAACGGTGTCCTTCAAGAGCTAGCTCTAGGCGACGCTCCATACGAACAGCTTTTCTTGCATATTCAGCATTAGGAAATGATGGATAAGGTTTTACTTGGTAATTTGCTACCTCAACACCAGCTACCGATTTTTTAGGTAAGTTAGCAGCTCTTTCACGTACAGCATTTACATAATTTAATGCTGTGTTAAGGTCACCTAACTCTACTGCACACTCAGCTGCCATCAAATATACATCTGCTAAACGCATAATATTTACGTCCAATCCTGTTATGTAAGCTTCGCCAGCAACAGTATGACCTGCAAACTGACTTTGTCTCACCATGGTCTTGATACCAACAAAAGGACCTGCAAATGCTGCTGAACGTATCCATGAATCTCCTGGCATTAAACCATAGTCTAAGAATGGCACTCCTCGTCTACCTACTGTATAATCTAATCGTGGATCGACACGTAATGTGACATCTAATTGATAGTTTGTCTTAGCAGTACCTGTCAATCCTAGATCTGACTTATATGGATTGGTACGATATTCGCCATTCAAGTATGGCAAACCATTAGCATCTACCTTGTATGAGTTAACTAGATCAATAGTAGGCTGATAGAAACCACAACAACTCACTGGAGCACCATAAATACCGCTTAACATATCACCAACATTAGCGTTATCGGCAGTACCGTTTGGATTAATAGCATGCTTAGACACCAATAATGCTTCTGGCCCATCTTCAGTCTCTACATCAAAATTATTTTCAAATTTCATTGATCGCAGATCTTTACTTCCAATCACTTCCTTAAATAAAGGTAGAGCAAGACTATATTGTTTTTGATATAGGTATAACTTACCCAAATATGCTTTAGCAACATTTTTATCCATACGTCCAGCCTCACCTTTGAATTTAGTTGCAGGCAAATTATCAACACCGAACTTAATATCTTCAATTATTTTTTCATAAATGTCGATGTCGTTCGGCTTAGTTTTCGCTTCATCTAGCGTTGTATTCTCATCAATCCATGGAAGGTTTCTGAATATACGCCACATGAAGAAGTAATAGTGACCTCTCAACATACGAGCTTCTGCTTCTATTTCAGTAGCTCTCGTAGCAGCTATTTCTTTAGCTCCAGCTTGATCTTGTTTGATCAAACGGATAGTAGAGTTTGCACGCAGAACACCTTCGTAATACACTTGCCACATCGTTGATAAGTTGTCATTCGCAGGATTAGGATTCAACATCTCTAATAAATTCATATTCGGTTGATCCGTCTCTTCGGAACCTTTATGTGCATTATCTGAAGTGATTTCGCCAAATACCCATTGACTAGGTGCTGCTGCATAATTACCCCATGATCCACTAACATTACCATTCATAATACTATACGCACCTAGCAATACTGCTTCGATGCCTTCACCATTACTAATCTGTGTCTCGCCCAATTGACCTTGCGGAGTTTTCTCTAAAAACTCCTTGCCACAACTATTTAATAGTAGACCTGATGCTAATAGAGCTATATATATAGAACGCTTTTTCATAATTCTCTTAATTCTAACTTTTAAAAACCTAAACTCAAACCAAAAATATACTGACGAGATTGTGGATATACACCTAAGTCTACACCAATCGCAGGATAGTCAGACGGAGTAGCTGTAACTTCCGGATCTAGTCCATCATATTTTGTAATTGTAAATAAATTCGTAGCACCTACGTACATACGCAACTTGCTAATACCAGTATTTTGACCAAATACATTCTTAACTGGTAAGTTGTATCCGATTTGCAAGTTTTTAAGTTTTAAGAAACTTGCATCTTGTACGAAGTAGCTTGAAGTTGCATATTCATAAGCCGAACCATTTGAAGTTAATGAAGGCATTGATGAATTAGGATTTGTTGGTGACCACGCGTCTAATAAACGAGCACTCTTAGATCCTGAGAATACTGAAAAATCAGTAAAATATCTCGTCATGTCAAATACATCATTTCCTTGAGAACCATAGAAGAACATCGATAAATCCCAATTTTTGTACGCTGCATTCACACCTAATGAATAAACGAAGTCAGGATGTGGGTTACCAATTACAGTACGATCCTGATCATTTATTACACCATCATTGTTGATATCTTGATATTTCAAACCACCTGGTCTCGCTGCATTATCTGCGTAGTTAGCAGAGTTTGCTACGTCAGCATCATCTTTATATACACCAATAGCTTTATAACCATAGAAAGTACCAAATGACTCACCTGGTTTCAAGATAGTAGTTTGAATACTTCTGAAGTTACCATATAACTGTTGAGTAACTGATGGTGCCAATGCCACTACCTCATTCACGTTTTTAGAGAATGTCGTATTGATATCTAATTTGAAATCTTTCTCTTGGCGATGACCATAATGGTAGCCCAATGAAACCTCTAAACCGTGGTTACGCATATTACCAACATTCACATATGGAGATGATGCTCTACCTACTGCTACAGCTGGTAAAGGCACGCGGAATAGCATATCTTCAGTCTTCTTATCGTAATAGTCTACTGCACCATCAATATCACCATTAAATAAAGTGAAATCGACACCGAAATTAAATGCTTTTACTTGCTCCCATTTTACATCAGGGTTAGCATAGTCACTTTGCCAAAGACCACTTTGTACTGCTCCGCC
>JAZQRD010000002.1:0-35056 GCA_045629405.1 Sphingobacterium sp.
TCAATTCAATCTTTAATAAATCTCGCTCAGAATCCTATTTACAAATCCAAAATAAAGATCATGCTCGATGGTGGCATACGCTCTGGTGTAGATCTTGCTAGGGCTCATGCTGTTGGATCTGATTTTAATTTTATGGGAAGACCATTTATGTATGGAGTAGGCGCACTCGGAGATGAGGGGGCAGATCATACAATCTCTTTATTCAAAGCACAGCTATATCAAGTCATGCAACAGTTGACCGTAGATCATATAACACAGATTCCAGAAAGATGGATTAAATAAAATCCGTTATATTTGTACCATGATTACAGCAGAAAGATACCACGACATTTCATGTGGACATCGTGTAGTAGGTCACGAAGGTAAATGCAGGTACTTACATGGGCACAATTACAGAATACATTTTGTGGTAGCAGCAGAGCAACTTGATGAGGTTGGACGCGTGTTAGATTTTTCTGTAATTAAGGAAAAACTATGTATGTGGCTAGAAGACCATTACGATCATAAATTTTTGATTTGGGACCAAGATCCACTACTCGAATCACTTCAGCAAGTTTCTGCAGAAAGTTTGGTATTAGTACCCTTTAATCCTACAGCAGAAAATATTGCACAACATCTAGTAGAAGTTATCGCACCTCAACAACTTGCTGGAACAAATTGCAAACTTATCACTTGTAAGATAGAAGAAACGCAGAAGTGTTCTGCGACTTATCATTTATCATAAAAAGAAAAGGCTTTGCAAATTGCAAAGCCTTTTCTTTTATGATATTTTATTGTATTTCTAATAATACAGGACAATGGTCCGAGTGTACCGCATCAGCTAATATTTTTGCATCTACTATACGATCTGCCAACGATGTCGAAGCCATATTATAATCAATACGCCAACCCAGATTTTTTGCTCTAGAACCTGCTCTATAACTCCACCAAGTATACTGATGAGGTTCAGGATTCAGATGTCTGAATGTATCAATAAATCCTGAATTGATAAAATTCTCCATCCATTCGCGCTCTTCAGGCAAGAATCCTGAAGTCTTAGCATTCGACTTAGGATTATGAATATCTATAGCACGATGACAGATATTAAAATCTCCACAGACAATCAGATTAGGATGTGTCTTTTTAAGATCATTGGCATAATTTTGAAAATCGGCTAAGTACCTATATTTGAAATCTTGACGAATATCACCCGTAGTTCCCGATGGAAAATAAGAGCTCATCACAGACACATCATCAAAGTCTGCTCGAATAATACGTCCTTCAAAATCATAATCTTCATGACCACAACCGTATTCAATATGTTTGGGAGTTATCTTTGTAAGTATTGCAGTACCGCTATAACCTTTTTTTTGAGCAGGATACCAATAATGTTGATAACCCATTCCCTCTAATAGCGCAATTTCTGGAACTTGATCTGGAGTTGCTTTGATTTCTTGTAAGCAGACTACATCTGGATTCACTGAAGATAGCCAACCTAACCAATCTTTTTTTAATGCTGCACGAAGACCGTTGACATTATAAGTAACTATTTTCATTTGATAATGTATTCTTTAGATTTAAATAAATCTCCTATTCGTGTGAAAAGACCATTTTTCGGCTTCAATCCATTTATCTGACGTTCCTTGTTTATTGCCTCTCTTCGTGTCAATAATCGAGCTTGCATACGAACGTCATCGCTAGGACGGTCTTTATCATTAGTCTGGACCTTTGCAATAGAATCGACTACTGTCAATCCATCAATCACTTCACCAAACACTGTATAGTTGCCATCCAAATGTGGTGTACCACCTATTGATGTATAAGCCTGGCGTTGCTGAGCAGAAAATTTTACACCTTTCATTCGCAATTCCTGCAGCGAATCTAATCCTGCATTCGTGAATGTTCTTCCATGAACAATATAAAATTGAGATGCCGACGACGCTTTTTCTGGATTATTATCCCTTGCCGCACCCAGGGCTCCTTTTTTATGAAATAGATCAGTATGGATCTCTGCTGGAACTTTATATGATGGACCTCCGCTACCTAATATTGCATTAGCTGATGCATTCTTTGATTGTGGATCTCCACCTTGAATCATAAAATTATTTATCACACGGTGAAATAATAAAGAATCATAAAAACCTTCCTTTACTAATTTCTTAAAGTTATCTCGGTGTTGTGGCGTTTCATTATAAAGCCTAAGCATTAGATCGCCCTTGGAAGTCTTTAACTCGACATAATAACTTGTAGGATCTTGTGCATACGCCTGCACAAAAAACAGTATGCAGATAAGTGATAATAGCTTTTTCATAGAGAGATTAAATAATATCTAAATCTTGGAAATAGTCGATAATTAAAGATTTAAGTATCAACTCTTGTTCGAGTAATGTATAATTAGGGATTGGCTTGATTAATTTCCAGTGTGGCCATCCATCTTCATCAGCACCTTCTAGCACATAGAATCCCATCGAAGAAAACATACGGCAGGTCGCTATATGCATTAATTCTTCTTTTTCTCTCTTAGAAAACTTTTTAGGACCTTGGCCTAACTCCTGAACACCGATTAAAAATAAAATTACTTTTAAATCAGGCAATTCCATATCAAAATTTTGCGCAATAACCTTACGCAATTCTTCCCACTTCTGGTTTACTTCTGCTGCTTTCATATATAAAAGCCTAAAAATAAAAAAATTAATCGTGTAAACAGACTTTATCCTAATGTGTCTACAGTGAATCGTTTATAGTAAGTCGATCTTTACCCTATTTGGACAATTCATCAACTAACTCTACACATCTGTCATATACCAATCGATATACAGGTTCGAATAAAGCATCATCATAATATGGATCCGGAACTATATCATCGTCTAAGAATAAAGAAACCTTATTTATTTGATCTTGTGATTTCGCTAGACGAATTACATCCTTATAATTCTGTCTATCCATTACAAATATCTTATCAAACTGATCGAACAAGTCACCCGTAAAATGTTGTGCGCGCTGTTGGGAGATATCAATATTATTTTTCCTTGCTACGGCTACAGAACGATGATCAGGTGGATTGCCAATGTGCCAATCTCCAGTACCTGCAGAGTCAACTGTCCAACCTAATTTCTTTTCATTGACAACGTGTTCAAATATACCATGTGCCAATGGCGAACGACAAATATTACCTAAGCAAACCATTAAAATTTTCATTTCGCTAAAATGATAAATCTACTCTTCAAAACCAAAAAAGGCTCCAATTTGGAGCCTTTTAAATTATAAATTTTGATATCTAATTAATATTTCAACGGAACATTAAACTCTACTACAGTACCACGCTCTGGCACACCTTTGATACGGATGATATTGCGTTGTGTACGCCCTAATGCCGATTCAACATCATCAACATTATTCACTGATTTACCATTTATTTCTGTGATGACTAATCCTTTTTCCAATCCAAAATAATCAAACATGCCTCCTCTATTTACTTGCGTAACGACTACACCAGAGTTGACACCTAATTCTTTCTTGAGGTTAGCATTAGCTGGTATGAAACTTGCACCAAGCTTATTGAATATCTCAGTAGCTGAAGCAGACAATTCTTCATTTCCTTCGCTAGAAGATTTTGTAGATTCCTCACCTTTCAATGTTACCACGACATCTTTCTCTTTACCATCACGCTTGTATGTAAGCTTTACTTTGTCTCCAGGACGCAATCTAGCTACACGCTCTTGTAAATCAGATGAAGAATAAATAGTCTGACCTTCGATCTTTGTTAAAATATCACCCTTTTTGATACCTGCACTTTCAGCAGCTCCACCTTTTACAGCGTCACTAACATATAAGCCATTGATATCATCAATTTTGTACTCTTTACGTACTGCTTCATTGATTTCTTGGAAGGTAACACCTATAAATCCTCTCTTAACAGAACCAAATTCTTTGAAGTCATCTAAAATTTTCTTCGCTAAGTTAATCGGAATTGCAAAACCATAACCTGCATATACACCAGTAGGTGACGCAATAGCCGAGTTAATACCAATCAATTCGCCACGAGCATTGACTAATGCTCCACCACTATTACCTTTATTAATCACCGCATCAGTCTGTATAAACGACTCAATTGCCGTGTTAATCATTTGCTCTTGCTGACCATAACCACGTTGCTGTTGTTGAGACTCACCTAGAATACCGATTTGACGACCTTTAGCACTTACGATACCAGCCGTTACTGTTGATTGTAAACTTAATGGATAGCCTACAGCTAATACCCACTCGCCAATTTTCACATTGTCCGAGTTACCCATTTTTACAATAGGAAGATTAGTTGCGTTAACTTTAAGTAATGCTAAATCCGTATTAGGATCACGACCGATTACTTTAGCTTCAAATGTGCGCTTATCAGTCAAAGCCACTTCAATCTTATCTGCATCTTCTACAACGTGATTATTCGTAACGATGTATCCATCCGGTGTCAATATAACACCTGAGCCTGTAGCTTGCGCTTGTCTTGGTTGTGCCTGTCTTCTTTGTTGCTGCGGCATACCGAAGAATTCTTCAAATAGATCAAATGGCGACCCCGAGCTACCACCGCCACGATTGGTTCGTGCAGCCATAGTAACTTTAATATGTACAACTCCAGGAGAAACTGCAGCTGCAGCTTGCGTAAAATCTGGATTGCCGGTCGAAGACATCATTTCACCCAGAGGGTTATTTGCGTAATATACTTTTTGCTGCTCTTCAAAAGTCATGTGATCTAATTGTTTATTCTCAAACAATTTGTAACCACCTACCGCTATGGCACCTCCTAATACAGCTGTTAATAATGTAACTCCTATTTTTTTCATACTATTTATGCTGTTTAAAATTATAACTTTGTTCTAATCAATATACGATGTTATATTCAAATGTAATACCATCTACAGATGTGACGCAACTTTTGTCAGTTAAAAAATGTTAATGAATATCAAAAAATTACATTTTTAACTGCTTTTAACACAGAAAAGTTAGATTGTAACAAAAATATTTAATTCAGATTAAAATTTCAACCGCATGGACCGTACATTAAAATTCTATAAATATCAGGGCGCTGGTAATGATTTCATACTTCTTGATAATAGAACAGGACTATTCGAATCCAATAATGAAGACTTGGTTCGTAGATTATGTGATAGAAGATTCGGTATTGGTGCTGATGGGTTGATGCTTTTACAAAATATAGAAGGTTACGACTTCGAGATGATTTACTATAATGCGGATGGCCGTTCAAGTACGATGTGTGGAAATGGTGGAAGGTGTATCGTAGCATTTGCACGTGACTTGGGCATCATAACAGACACTACTGACTTTTTGGCAGTAGATGGTCCTCATTACGCAGAGATAGAGAGTAACTTAGTAAATCTGGGTATGATCGACGTTGCGAAGATACAACGGGACGAACAAGCCTACGTGCTTGATACAGGATCTCCACATTATGTAGCTAAAGTTAAAAGCCTTGAAAGTTATGATGTATTTCATAATGGTTACGCTATTCGTAATAATGAGACGTATGCTCGTGAGGGAATTAATGTGAACTTCGTAGAAAAAGAGAATCAAGGGTATTTTGTACGCACCTTTGAGCGTGGTGTAGAGGATGAGACGTTAGCATGCGGAACTGGTGCTACAGCCGCTGCCATGGCAATGGCCATAGATGAGCAACTAGAAGGGCAAATCCATATTCCGATACGTGTATTAGGCGGACAATTATATATTTCTTTCCATAAAGAAAAGGAATCTTTCACCAATGTATTTTTGAAAGGTCCTGCAGAAAAAGTATTCCAAGGCGAAATCAGTTTTTAGTATTTACTAAAAACTGATTTTAAAAATTTAATTTTTACTTCTTCTATATTCAAGGTATCTTAGAAGTCTTTTTTGCGAACACGACGAACTAAATGCAACGGATACAGACTTCAGCTCCTTATCAGCTAATATATTCTCTAGGGGAGCATCCATATCTTGGATACCTCATCGAGCCTCATATCGTTCAACTGAATAACAACGGTAGTTTATCGCTATCCTATAAACGTGTCTTCAGTAATACTGTCGATGAATTTGCATCAGCGCTCGACGAAATTGATTACAAAATCATCAGATTATTGGATCAAGTTGAGCAAACAGCAGTCATCAAGAAATTCCATAAAAAAGCTATTCGTCCTGCAGATTATTTCGGAAAACATTTTGATTCCAAAGTATACGACCAGATTCGACCTATACTTGAGACACATTTATTGAAAGCGCTAGCACTCATTGGAGGTAAGCCACTGTATTTGATGAATACTAAAGATGGTTATCCCGCACAACAGCGTATTCGCATTGCCGAACACCCTACTTCAATATTATTTCATTTCAGAAGAAATGAAGAGGAAACAAGGTATTTCCCTACACTCAAATACGATGGTAATCGTATGGAATTCATGTTTAAGAATGCTGCTGTAATCATCAATAGTCAAGCTTGGCTTTTGCTAGAAAATAAACTCTATCATTTTGATCAACCATTAGAAGGAAAGAAGCTATCTCCCTTTCTGAATAAACGTTATATCACTGTTTCACGTGCAACTGAGCGAAAATATTTCGACACTTTCGTTCCGAATTTGATTGAAAAATATCACGTATATGCCGAAGGGTTCGACATAAAAACCATTAAAGAAGAAGCTACACCGGTCCTGACATTACATTACAATCCAGGTGGAGATTCTTTTTTGAAGTTGTCATTTAACTACGGAAACTATAATTTTTCGAATGCTACTGATCAAAAAGTGTCAGTATCCTTAGCTTATGATGAACAAAAAGATTGGTATACCTTTACACGTATCAGACGTTCTAATTCCTGGGAGCAAAACAAATCTATATTATTAGAAAATCTAGGGCTTAGAAAGCAGGGTGCGTTGCACGGAACCTATATTCCACAAGTTGGCAACCAGCATTCTGTATTCGAGTGGTTGAACCAACATCAAGATTACCTGGTAGAACAAGGTTTTGGTATAGAACAAGAATCTGGAGAAAAGAAATTTTTCATAGGAAAGACTGCTTTAGATTTTGAAGTTATAGAAGACAATGATTGGTTCGATGTACGTGCATTTGTACACTTTGGCCCCTACAAAGTGCCATTTATAGAACTAAGAGATTACATCCTCAACCGCATACAAGAGTATATTCTTCCGAACGGTGAAATCGCTATTCTTCCAGAAGAATGGTTTGCCCAATATGAGCACCTTTTCCAATTTGCTGTACAAAAAGATTCTTTATTACTGAATAAAGCTCATATAGGATTATTGCACGAGATCTCAGAACATACTGCTTTGAGTATGTCCCGCAAACTGCAAAATCTTAGTAATTTCGAACAAATAGCACAGACAGAGCCGCCGATAGACTTTCGGGGAAGCTTACGGTCTTATCAGCAAGCTGGCTATAACTGGTTTCATTTCTTACAAGAATATAAATTTGGCGGTGTACTAGCAGATGATATGGGACTAGGTAAGACTGTACAAACCCTTGCACTACTACAGAAACAAAATGAAATTCTTAAAGAAGATGAGCATGCGCGAACTTCTCTCCTAGTATTACCGACTTCACTTGTATACAACTGGCAAAAAGAAGCTGAAAAATTTGCACCAAGTCTTCGATTACTAATCCATACAGGGTCTTATCGATATAAAGATCCTCTTGCATTTGCAAATTATGATGTTGTCATCACTACATATGGTATAGTGCGATCAGATGAAAATTTATTTAAACAATTTTATTTTAATTACATCATATTAGATGAAAGCCAAAATATTAAAAACCCTACTTCAAAGTCTTTCAAGGCTATAAAATCGTTGAAAAGCAAACATAAATTGGCCTTGAGTGGTACGCCAATTGAAAATTCAGTAAGCGATATCTGGTCACAAATGCACTTTACCAATCCAGGGCTACTTGGTAGCTATGCATTCTTTCAAAAAGAATTTGTCCTGCCTATCGAAAAGAAGAAAGATGAGGATACAGCACACCGACTACAAGCGATCATAAAACCGTTCGTACTACGCCGTACAAAGAATCAGGTCGCTACAGAGTTGCCTCCAAAGACCGAGCAAATTATCTATTGTCAGATGGATGAAGAACAAGCTGAACTCTACGAATCTACCAAATCAGAATATAGAAATGCCTTACTAGAAGGTGCCATACAGCAAGGAACAAAAGGTAGTCAGATTGCTTTACTTCAAGGGCTGACTAAATTGAGACAGATTGCGAATCACCCTAGCATGATATCTGAAGACAATGAGATGGAATCTGGAAAATTCAAAGCCGTGATAGATATGCTTAAGTCGATCGCTGCTGAAGGTAATAAAGTTCTTATATTTTCTCAATTTGTAAAGCATCTAGATATATTTAAGTCATTTTTCGAAAAAAAGAATATTCCTTTCGCTTACCTAGATGGATCAACTAAAAATCGTGCTGAAGCTGTTCAAGAGTTTAAAGAGAATGAGGCTGTCAAGATATTCTTAATATCTATTAAAGCTGGAGGTGTGGGGTTAAACTTGACCGAAGCAGATTACGTATTTATATTGGATCCATGGTGGAATCCAGCTGTTGAGCAACAAGCTATAGATCGCTCACACCGCATAGGACAGAAACGTAATGTTTTCATCTACAAGTTTATCTCTAAAGATACTGTTGAGGAGAAAATAGTTGCTCTGCAACAACGTAAAATGTCGATAGCAAATTCATTAATCACTACAGAAGCAAGCTTTGTCAAATCGCTTTCACAAGACGATCTTAAAGAACTTCTAAGATAAAAGGCTTAGCGATACGCTAAGCCTTTTAAATCTATTTTATAGGAACTACTTTTCTAAAATTGATGGCACTTTGCTTGACATCTCCTTTATTATTTTCCCAATTATATTCATATTCTGCAGAGAACATACCTTTATAATTTTGGCGCTTTAACTCTTCCAACACTGCAACCATAGGAAGCTTTCCCGTTCCCCAGTGTACATCATGCGCCTTAGGATTGCCAAATTCATTTAGATCTTTGAAATGTAGATGAAAAATACGACCATCCAACTGCTTAAGGCATGCAACAGGATCAAGTCCTGAGCGCATCCAATGACCGACATCACCAGCAACTCCCATTAATTTACTTCTACCTTCTAGTGATTTCAATACCACTTCAGGAGTCCAATATTTTGAAGGTTTTGGATGATTATGTAAAGCTGCACGAATTTGATATTTATCACATAAGCTCGACACAATATCCAAATGTTCATCTGAAGGTTCAACATTAATCACTTGAATACCCATGTCTTTGGCAAACTGAAATACTTGATCCCATTCCGCAGCATCTTTTGCTCCTACCACACCAAATGCATGTGCCGTAACACCTTTCTCTTTCAATAACTTTTTGACTAATGCTCTCCCTTCCTTAGATAGTGACGCACCAATTCGCTCCGTACTACCAGCTCCGACCACTTGTCCAGGAAACATTTCGACATACTTAAGATTAGAACTCACAATATTATCTAATGCTTCAGCAAATGTAAATAGACGAAAAGTATACGCTTGAGATCCTAATTTCCATCCTAATTTTTCTTCTGGGAAATTTCCTTTTTGTTGCGCATGACTTAAAGAGATGTTCATGCAGAAGGCTACTAATGCTAGCATTAGTAGAGATAAGTTTATTTTCTTCATAATTTGGTTTATTATAGATTTCTTAAAAATAAAAAAAATCCCTAAGTAATACTACTTAGGGATCTATATATTTTCAGGAATTAATAACTATTGAAATAATGGTAATGCTTTTTGTATTCTAGCTACAACTTCTTCTTTACCTAACAACTCTGTGATTAAAAATACATCTGGTCCAAATTTCCCTCCCACGAGCATGATACGATAAGGCATCATCAATTCGCCTATTTTCATTCCAGAGTTTGCAACTTGCTCTTTGAAGAAAGGCTCTAGTTCAGATACTAACCAGTTTTCCTTTTGCTGAAATTCGGCGATAATTTGTTCAAAGAAAGCTGTTTTTTCAGCTGTCCATTTTGGTTTTACAGCATCTACATCTATTGTAGAAGGAGATTGGAAGAAAAATGAAGCTTGAGACCAAAAGTCAGCCACATATGTCATACGCTCTTTAACCGAACTTAATACTTTTTCGATTTGTTCGACATTAGCATCTTGGATACCATTCAATGTAAGGACTTCTTGAACCTGTGGCAATAATAAATCATTGTCCATATTCTTAATCCATTCATGGTTGAACCATTTTGCTTTTTCAAAATCAAATTTAGCACCACTTTTACTAATACGCTCTACTGAAAACTTGGCAATTAACTCATTCAATGAGAAAATTTCTTGCTCAGTACCATCATTCCAACCTAACACACCAAGCATATTGACAAAAGCCTCTGGTAAGAAACCTAATTCACGGAAACCTTTGGTCATATCTCCCGATTTAGGGTCAGTCCAATTCATAGCATATACTGGGAATCCTAATCGATCACCATCACGCTTGCTTAGTTTACCATTTCCTTCAGGCTTCAAAATCAATGGCAAGTGTGCCCATTGTGGCATTTGTTCATTCCAACCTAAGTATTCCCAAAGTAAGATGTGCACAGGTGCAGAAGGGAGCCATTCTTCACCTCTGAAGATATGCGAAATTTCCATTGCCTTATCATCTACAACGACAGCTAAGTGATATGTCGGCATACCATCCGCCTTAAGTAATACTTTGTCGTCAACCAAATTTGTTTCGAATGAAACACGACCACGAATCACATCCTCGAAAGATACAATTTCGTTTTCTGGCATTTTGATACGAATTGTATGTGGTGCACCTGCTTCCAATAACGCTTTTGTTTCGTCTTCTGACAAACTCAATGAGTTGCGTAGAGACATTCTATTTTCATGCGAATAGCGGAAATTAGGAAACAATTGACGTTGTTGATCTAATTCTTCAGCAGTATCAAACGCATAGTACGCGTGTCCAGCAGCTATTAGCTGTTCAGCATATTGACGATATGAAGGCTTACGCTCACTCTGGCGATACGGACCAAAAGCTCCAGGTTTCATGGGGCTTTCATCTGGTTCTATACCACACCAAGCGAGACATTCGGTAATATATTCTTCAGCACCAGGCACGAATCGCGTCTGATCTGTATCTTCTATTCTTAAAATAAATTCACCATTATGGTGACGAGCAAATAAATAATTGAACAATGCTGTTCTTACTCCTCCCAAATGCAATCCACCTGTTGGACTCGGTGCAAAACGCACTCTAACTTTACGATCTGAACTCATAAAACAAAATTACTCATTTAAATGTGAAAACTCGCCAACTACTTACATATATAACATCCCTCTAGAGAAGAAAATAACTAACAAAATGATTATTTTGCAATAAGTTAATCTCTGATAATGAAGGCATACACATATAACAAACAAATCTGGAAGATAACCTTACTCATCTTCGCAGCTCTTATTGGAATAGCATCTTTGCTTTATACGAACTACCTCGTAAAGAATCTATCGAAATCGGAACGTAATAAAGCTGAAGTATGGGCGATGAGTACGAAAAGTATTATGACCATGCCTGATGTTGATGACGAATTTATTAG
This sequence comes from Sphingobacterium sp., assembly GCA_045629405.1. GTDB lineage: Bacteria > Bacteroidota > Bacteroidia > Sphingobacteriales > Sphingobacteriaceae > Sphingobacterium. The sequence continues at coordinate 11,598 of JAZQRD010000002.1, forward strand.
TTTCATATATGCGGTGCGTGATAGCCTTTCTGTACCAGCAATTGTGACTGATGCCGACCATAACATTATCTTTTGGAGAGACTTAGATAGCGCTAAGACTAATCTTGCAAATGACGAACGCTTAGAAAATAATATAAGCTATGACTCCGCCTATTTTCAAAAAGAATTAAGTGCTATGCAACTCACACATATACCTATCACACTACAGCTTGATAATGGTGAGAAGTGGTTTGTCTATTACCATGAATCTAATGCCTTAAAATTACTTCGCATTTTCCCATACATACAGTTATCACTTATCGCTATCTTTCTAATAATAGCTTATACCGTTTTTAATTCTATAAAGAAAGCAGAAGAAAACCTAGTCTGGGTAGGTATGGCAAAAGAAGCTGCACATCAACTAGGAACTCCTATTTCTTCGTTAATGGGATGGATAGAACTTGTAAGACACAAATATGATGCGGATGAGGACTCTATAGTCAACGAGATGGAACGTGATGTGCAACGTTTAGAAATTGTTGCAGATAGATTCTCTAAAATTGGTTCCAAACCATCACTCACAAGTATGCCTATATACGATGTAATCAATGATTATATAGCTTATTTCAAAATCAGGACGACTGAAAAAATCACTTTTATATTAGATGGCGATCCACAATTGGAAGTCATGCTCAATGTCCCACTCTTTGATTGGATCATTGAAAATTTACTAAAAAATGCTGTCAACGCTATAGAGAATGAAGGAACTATCAAGGTAAAGATTATAGAAAATATTGTAAAAGAAGAAGTTATAATAGATATCACTGATACAGGTAAAGGTATACCTCGAGCAAATTGGGAAACTATATTCCAACCTGGATTTACCACGCGCAAACGTGGATGGGGCCTTGGTCTAAGTCTAACAAAACGTATGGTGAGTTATCATCATGGACAAATATTTGTAAAAGAATCAGAGATTGGAAAAGGCACGACATTCAGAATAATTTTTAAAAGCAACTTGAAATATGTGGAGGCACATCCATCATAATTGATGAATATTATATTAAATCAGAATATTTCAATTTCTGCGAAACATTTAATCAAATCAGATTGTCTGATAAGTAGGAGTTGATATGTGCTCTTGTTATATTTAATTTTATAAAACGTACTTATGTGGTATAAAGCATATACTTTAGAGGAAATCAATATTATATTAGATTGCTATATGACAAAGCTTCTTGGCATAAAAGTTTCAGTAATTGAAGATACTCATCTTGTAGCTACCATGCCTGTAACTGATAATGTGAGACAACCTTTCGGCATACTCCATGGGGGTGCATCTGTTGTACTAGCAGAGACAATAGGTACTATAGCTTCCAATTTGATAATTGACCCTGACAAATACGTTGCTGTAGGATTAGATATCAATGCTAATCATTTGCATAAAGTCACATCAGGCAGATTATTTGCCACATGTTATCCTCTGCATATTGGAGCTACTACACACGTATGGGACGTAAAAATCAATGATGATAAAGAAAGATTAATTTGCGCTTCCAGACTGACAACTTCGATAATCAGAAAATAAAATATTTAAAACTATTTCAATTAAGAGATGTTGTTTAATTATAGATACCATTTATTGGTTATATGATACGGTTTAGGTTTAGAAGAGACTTCGCCCCACGAGGTCTCTTCTTTTATAGTATGAAATCCTGCAAACGATTGTATTATATTTTTCTCTTTATAAATTCAATAAATTTTATTAGTCTTGTAGTAACAAAATAAACCGTATACCTAATTTTTCAAGAATTAATCATACTAAATATTTAATAAAATAGGTTAAAAATTTAAAATCATTATGTCCTCAACACTTCAACCTCAAAAGACAGCCTTCATGCCAATGGTCATTTGTTGTCTTTTATTCTTTATCCTTGGCTTTTTTACATGGGCCAACGGAGCATTAATTCCCTTTGTCAAATTAGCATTTAGTTTAGATTCAGATTTACAAGCATTCTTTATTCTATTTGCATCATATATTGCATATTTCTTTTTGGCACTACCAAGTTCATGGATCATCAAAAAAATTGGCTTTGAAAATGGTTTAATAGCAAGTTTACTATTACTTGGATTAGGATCATTAATCTTCATCCCTGCTGCTCACCAAGGTAGCTATAACTTATTCTTGTTGGGTATATTCGTCCAAGGATCTGCTATGGCTCTATTGCAAACTGCCGTAAACCCATATCTGAGTATTATTGGCCCAATAGATAGTGCCGCACAGCGTATCGCTATTGCGGGGGTATTCAACAAAGGTGCTGGTATCATTGTTCCATTTATTTTAGGTGGAATATTGCTAAAAGGTTCTGCTGAGATTTCTGAGAAAATCCAAAGTTTGCCTCCGGGCCCAGAGCATGATGCTTTATTAAACACATTATTGTCTAGAGTAGATTCATTATATATCATCTTAGCAGTTGTTGTTTCATTGTTCGCTATTGTTATCAAATTAGCTAAAATGCCTGAAGTGGACGTTGATAAAGAAGATGAAGATGAAAGTAAATTGGATGCTGCGGATAAGAAAACTAGCATCACGCAATATCCACATTTATTCTTAGGTTCATTAGCAATTTTCTTCTGTGTTGGTGTAGAAGTAATGGCTGGAGATATTATCGGTACATATGGTCATGAATTGAGCTTACCCGAATTTTTCGTTAAATATGGTACTGCATTTACACTAGGATGTATGTTGATAGGTTATTTCATAGGTATTGCTGCAATTCCTAAATATGTAACTCAACAATTTGCTTTGAGAATATGTACAATCGTTGGTATCGCATTGACTATAGCGTCTGCATTTACTTCAGGTATGACTTCATATATCTTCGTAGCGTTATTGGGCGTAGCTAATTCACTTATGTGGCCAGCTATTTTCCCACTAGGTATTAAAGGTTTAGGAAAGTTTACAAAGACCGGCTCGGCTATTATGATCATGGGTATAGCAGGTGGTGCTGTATGGCCTTTATTATATGGATACCTTAAAGATAGCATGGGTGTAGATTTCCAACAAGCATTCTTAATTGCGATGGTACCAGCTTACTTATACATTCTTTACTTTGCAATCGCAGGTCATAAAGTAGGTAAGAAAGCATAATTTCATAAAATGATTAGGTTAACTATACTGTGGTTAATCATAGAAAAGGCTCCAATTATGGAGCCTTTTTTTCGTTTTAAAATTTTATTATCTTCTCTGGAGTTATACAATAATCTAACGCATAATCCCAAGGTTCTACATCCATGATACGAGTAATCGGTTCAAAAAAACTTAGTCCAATGGTAACTATATCGGCTCTACAATTAGCCAAAAATCTATCATAAAATCCTTTCCCAAAGCCCACACGATTCCCGAAACGATCACAAACTAACATGGGGACTATAACCGCATCGATAGTACTATCTTCAATCCTTATGCCTTCTATAGGTTCTGGAATTCCCCACGCATTTTGTTGTATGATAATATGATCATCATACAAATAATTTTCCATCATACCGATTTTAAAGTCTGTCTTTGATACTACTAATTGGATAGTAGGAATCGTCTCATGGATCCAATCTATAAATGCTAAAGTATCAGGTTCTTTAAATTTTTGCATAGATAAGAATATATGCACACGTCTGTAAGGCTTCCAATCAAATAATTGAAGCTGACGAAGAAGGCCTTGATCCAATGATGTAATTTCCTTTTCTGTAAGTTGTAATCTTTTGGATTTATAAAGATCTCTACATTCTTGTTTAAGCATTCTCAAATATAAATAAAAACGGTCTTGATAGTTATATATCTACCAAGACCGTCTATTATCTAATACAGGAAAAGATTATTTCACTCTTTCGATATAATCACCAGTACGCGTATCGATTTTTACTTTATCACCTTGGTTGATAAACAAAGGGACTTTAATCTCTACACCAGTTTCTACAGTTGCATTTTTCAATGCATTTGTCGAAGTATCACCTTTTACAGCAGGCTCTGTATAAGTAATTTCCAACTCTACAGTATTAGGAGTATGCGCCATGATAGGCTCATCACTTTCGAATGCAACAATTACATTCATACCTTCCTTTAAGAATCGAGCTGATTCGCCGAATAAGAACTTAGGAATATTGAATTGTTCGTATGTATCATTGTCCATGACAACGTAGAAATCAGCATCATCATATAAATATTGAAAATCATTAGTTTCAACACGAGCGATCTCTACAGCCTCGTCCACGCGGAATCTATACTCTACTAATTTACCAGTTTTAACATTACGCATTTTTGCTTGATAGAATGCACGAAGGTTTCCTGGCGTACGGTGTATATATTCTTCAACTGTTACTAATTCACCATTAAATCGTAAAACATTTCCTGATTTTACTTCTGAAGCTTTAGCCATCTGATTTATATTATGTTAATAAATTTTTACAAAAATAAAAAAAGTAATCCATTTGAAAAATTCCTAGGATTACTTGTAATTCATGATCGATAATTGTTCGTCACAAAAATTATATTCTTTCTCTTGGTTAGAACCAATAATGACCAACCGATTAGGACGTCTAGTCAACTCGAGCAATTGTATATACCACTTTTCACCTACGACATCCAAATTACTAGTAGGCTCATCTAGAAATAAAAGCTCTGAGTCCGTTGAACATGCTAATATTAACTTGACACGTTGCTTCATACCAGATGAAAAATGTTTGATACCCTTATGTGCAGATTTCTCCATACCCAAAATTTCAATCAAACGTTTAGCATCAAAACCTGGCAGATACTTCTTAAATTGAAAATGGAATGTAATGAGCTCAGTCAATGTGTAATCTTCGATGAGTTCTATATACGGGGCAGCAATCGAAACATACGAATAGACATCCTCTATATCGATCTCACGACCATCCAAGGTATAAGTTATAGTTCCCTCACTTGGGGTCAGTTGTCCTGTCAATACTTTGATTAATGTCGACTTCCCCGATCCATTGGGACCTAGTATAGCATATGATTTATTTGAAGAAAAGGTATAATCAAATTTGCGGAAAATCCACTCCTGATTAAACCTTCTTCCTATGTTATGTAAAGTTATTTTCAATAATAAACTTTTTAATGAAAAGACCTATCTTAAACTAAAACCGCGAACTACACCGTATTCAGAGCTGCGAATGAAATCTATTATCTCATCTTTGACTGCTGAACCAGCAAATTTTTCTTCTACAATAGCAATTGCTTTAGATAAGTTGCTGTTTTGTACAAACAATACTCTATAAATATCTTGAATCTCGTTTATCTGCTCTGTTGTGTAACCTCTACGACGAAGGCCTACTGCATTCACACCTGCATAAGCAATTGGTTCTCTCGCTGCTTTGATAAATGGAGGTACATCTTTACGCACCATAGATCCACCTGTCACGAATGCATGTGATCCAATCTTTACGAATTGTTGAACAGCTACAAGACCAGCTAACACTACAGAGTCGCCTACGGTAATATGACCTGCTAAGGTACTCGAATTGGAGAATACACAATTATCTCCGACTATACAGTCATGAGCTATGTGGCTATATGCTTGGATTAAGCAATTCTTGCCAATGACAGTTTTATTTCTGTCTTTAGTACCTCTATTAATCGTTACACATTCGCGGATAGTCGTATTATCACCAATTTCTACGGTTGTAATTTCACCCTCGAATTTCAAATCCTGTGGCTCTCCTGAAATGACAGCACCTGGAAAAATTTTACAGTTTTTCCCGATACGAGCACCATCCATAATCGTAACATTCGACCCGATCCAAGTCCCTTCTCCAATCACTACATCTTTGTGAATAGTAGTAAACGGATCAATCACCACATTCGCTCCAATTATCGCTTCAGGATGTATATATGACAACGGTTGTATCATTTTTTATCTATGCTTATTTCACTTTTATAATCTGAGCCATTAGCTCTGCCTCACTTACAATCTTCTCCCCTACCATACCAATTCCTTTCATACGGGCAATACCTCTCCGGATAGGCTCTAAAAGTTCGCAACTAAAGATAATTGTATCCCCAGGATGTACTTGATTCTTGAAACGAGCATTCTCAATTTTCAAAAATAATGTCAACCAGTTTTCTGGATCTGGAACAGTATTAAGTACTAGTATACCACCAGTCTGAGCCATTGCTTCAATCTGTAAAACCCCAGGAAATACAGGTGAGCCAGGAAAGTGACCCATGAACAAATCTTCATTCATAGTGACGTTTTTAAGTCCTACAACATGATTCTCTGTGAGTTCTAGAATTTTATCAACCATCAAGAAAGGTTGACGATGAGGGAGTATATTCATGATTTGAACAGTATCATATACTGGTTTAGCATGAATATCGTATGTATTTATCTTTTTCTTACTACGGTCTCTTTTGATCTGATTTTTGATTCGCTTAGCGAATGCTACATTCGCAGCATGACCAGGACGAGCGGCCATAATATGACCTTTTAAAGGACGTCCTACTAATGCTAGGTCTCCAACCATATCCAACAATTTGTGACGAGCAGGCTCATTGCGGTATCTCAATTGAATATTATCTAAAATACCTTCATCAGCTACTGTTACTTTTTTGTTGAATAAACTTTGTAACTTTTCTAGCTCAGATTCAGACACTTCTTTATCTACAATAACAATGGCATTTGATAAATCGCCACCTTTAATTAGGTCATTGTTGACAAGCATTTCTAATTCATGCAAAAAACAAAAAGTACGTGATGCAGCAATTTCAGTTTCGAAATCGTCAATCTTGCTAATCGAAGCATGTTGACTGCCCAATACTGGAGAATTAAAATCGATCATACACGTCAAACGATAGCCATCTAATGGCATACCTACAATCTCTACTTGACGCTCAGACTCAACATAATGAATGTTTTCTTTGATTTCGTAGTAGTCTCTGTCCGCCTCTTGGTCAACAAAACCAACCTCGTGTAATTTTTCTATATATATCGCAGAACTTCCATCTAAAATAGGAACTTCTGGTCCATCTAAATCTATTAATACATTATCTATCTGTAATCCAACTAAAGCTGCCATTAGATGCTCAATAGTACTCACTGACGCCCCATTCTCAGATATAGTTGTACCTCTAGATGTATCAATTACATTGTCAGCATCCACTGAAATAATAGGCTGCCCTTCTATATCTATTCTTCTGAATTTGAACCAGTGATTTTCAGGAGCTGGTCTTAATGTCAAAGTCACAGACTTACCCGTATGCAAACCAATTCCTGATACAGTAATTTCAGATTTTATCGTGCGTTGCTTTACGTTCATTTCCTCCATAATTGTTGGCTCTGTATTTAGTTTTCTTTCAATTTACTTTCCAATTCCTTGATTCTACGCTCAAGCTCTGGTAATTTAGAATAAATCACTTGTGAGCGAAGTTGACTTGTATATGCTGTAGCTGGTGTACCCGCCCACTTTTTATTTTCTTCTACAATTGATCTATTAATACCCGATTGAGCTTGCACTTGTGTGCCATTTGCAAGATGTATATGCCCTACTACACCAACCTGACCACCCAATATTACTTGTTTACCCACTTTAGTACTACCAGAAATCCCTGTTTGCGCCGCTATAACAGTGTTATTACCAATCTCTACATTGTGCGCTATCTGGATTAGATTATCAAGTTTAACTCCTTTACGTATAATAGTAGAACCCATTGTAGCACGATCTATTACCGTATTAGAACCAACTTCAACATCATTCTCAATAATGACATTCCCAATCTGTGGAATCTTATCATACGTACCATCAGGCTTAGGTGCGAATCCAAAACCATCGGATCCAATGACAGCTCCTGCATGTACGATGACATTAGCACCAATTTGGCAGTCATAATATATCGTAGCACCAGGATATAAAATCGTATTATCACCTACTGTGACATTGTCACCAATGTATACTCGAGGGTAAATCTTTACATTATTACCGATTTTTACATCCTTACTAATGTAAGCAAAGGCTCCAATATATCCACCATCACCGATCGTAGCAGTAGGGTCAATGAAGATATGCTCTTCTCTTCCCGAACGCTCTGTACGATATGTGTGGTAGATTTTAAGTAATTCCGAAAAAGCAGAATACGCATTAGGCACACGGATCAACGTCGCAGCAACTTCTTTTTGTAATACTAAATCTTCATTAATAATTACAATTCCTGATTTTGTAGTATAAAGGTATTGCTCATATTTTGGGTTTGATAAGAAAGAAAGTGAAGTAGGATCGCCTTCTTCAATTTTCGCTAATTGAGAAACAGCAATCGTTGAATCTCCTTCAACTTTTCCGTTTAATAAACCCGCTATTTGTTCTGCTGTAAATTGCATGTAACTACAAATGTATCTTTAAATTTTACTTATTAATTCTATGACCTATCAAATATTAATTATCCAATGTTATTTCCTTCGGATAGATTAGCGCATACTTCATAACCTTTTTAGATAATGCTTCTAAATTAGAAAGATCAGAAGCTTCTGCGATATCCATCAAGATATTGTCTTTTATTAAAATATTTATAGGTTCTTTATCGGCGCTATACGCTGAATTCTGCACAACTTGATAATGAACGAAATAACTAACTTCATCATCTGTCAAGTCAAACCGGTTTTTTACAGCCTGCTTTACCTCGTTTATTTCTGATATTGAAAATTCATTCTTCCGCATATCTGTACGGAACAAATCTCGCTCAAGTAATTTTTTGCAAAGTGTACGAAGAATAAAATCTTCATCAGTAGCCCATGTTTTTATTGCTGACAAGATATCTGTATCATCAAGCTTAGTAAATAGATCAAGATGTATAGTATCAGCTTTAAAATTATCTGCTTGAATTTTATTTTGTAAAAAGTGTTGGAGTGCTGGCGTACTAAATAGCACTTTACCTTTATTACTCAAGTATTTGGCTCTAGCTAAAGCTTTAATCATCATATGCTCGGAAGCAATTACTGCTTTGTGAAGATATACTTGCCAGTACATAAGTCTTCTAGCAATAAGGAATTTCTCTACCGAATATATACCTTTAGCGTCAACCACTAACTCATCGTCTTTCACTGTCAACATCTTAATGATACGATCATAAGATATTACGCCCTCAGAGACTCCTGTAAAAAAACTATCTCTATTCAAATAGTCCATTCTATCCGTATCCAACTGACTAGATACTAATTGATGGAAAAATTTGCGCGAATATTGATTGTTAAAAATTGTTCGAGCTAGGTCCAACTGACCGTCAAACTCAATATTTAATCTATCAATTAGTAAATCAGAAATAACCTCATGAGATACTCCTTCTATCAATGTATGTTCTAGAGAATGGCTAAAAGGCCCATGTCCTATATCGTGAAGTAGAATAGCAATCAATGCTCCTTCTCTCTCATCATTACTAATATTTATTCCTTTGGAAGTAAGCGTATCTAATGCTAAACTCATCAAATGCATCGCACCAATTACATGTTGAAAACGTGTATGCAAAGCTCCAGGATACACTAAATGCGTCATACTGACCTGCTTGATATAACGTAATCTTTGTATGTAAGGATGTTGAACTAATTGAAAAATCAGACCTGACGGAATTGAGACAAAACCGTATACTGGATCGTTAATGATTTTAGAGTTGTTCAAATGATCAAAATTTAAAGTTTGACAGCAACCAACAAAAGAGTTCAAAGGACACTAGCCAACATTTCCAAATTAATTGCAAAGATACATAGAATGCAGTTAATTTATGTTAAAAATACCAACCTACTTTCCCAAATAATCGTTTAGAAGTTTATTATTTGACTAAATTAGAATCTTTACATTTCATTTTTACAGAAAATTGACTTTTTGATTATAAATATCAGTTTGTAAAAAACGCACTTATGGCTAAGACACACATTTTATGGGCTGACGACGAGATTGAATTTTTGCGTCCACATATACTTTTATTAGAAGAAAAAGGTTATAAAGTTAAGACCGTAAATAATGGCACTGATGCTGTAGATGCATTCAAAAATGGAGCTTTTGATTTAGTATTCTTAGATGAAAACATGCCTGGCTTGACAGGATTAGAGACGTTGAGTATTCTAAAGTCAATCAACCCGACAACACCTACGATTCTAGTAACCAAAAACGAGGAAGAGCATTTGATGGAAGAAGCTATAGGCGCCAAGATCGACGACTATTTGATAAAACCTGTAAACCCTAGACAGATACTCCTTACCATTAAAAAGTTTACAGAGAATAAACGCATCATCAATGAAAAAACTTCGATGGCGTATCAACAGGAATTCCGAAATCTCGGGACTATTCTAAACAATGCTCTGGATTATGAGGAGTGGGTAGATGCATATAAAAAATTAATCTATTGGGAGCTATCACTTCAGAAGCTGGAAGATGACAATATGCATGAAATACTAACGATGCAGAAATCTGATGCGAATAATATTTTTAGTAAATACGTAGAACGTAATTATATCTCTTGGATAAATAATCCAGACAAATCCCCAATCTTATCTCATCAGTTGATGAAGAAAAAGGTTTTCCCAAAATTGAATCCAGAAAAACCTACCTTTTTTTTCTTAATCGATAATCTGAGGTATGATCAATGGAAGCAAATTAATGATGTCATCACAGATTATTTTCGCTTAGAAGAAGAGGACAGCTATTACAGTATATTGCCAACAGCAACTCACTATGCACGCAATGCCATTTTTAGCGGACTAACACCATTAGAAATGGAGAAAAGATTTCCAACAATGTGGCAGAATGATGAGGATGAAGGTGGTAAAAATATGCATGAAGATCAATTTCTAGCGGATCAAATTAAAAGGGTTTACCGTAAGGACATCAAACATAGTTATACTAAAGTGCTCACAATAGATCAAGGCAAAGATGTCGTTGAGAACATGCACAATCTAATCAAAAATGACTTGAATGTCATAGTATACAATTTTGTAGATATGTTGTCGCATGCCCGTACAGATATGGCTATGATTCGTGAATTAGCGAATGATGAGTCCGCATACAGATCCTTGACGCTTTCTTGGTTCGAACATTCCCCATTATTAGACGCTTTGAAATGGCTATCTCAACGAGATGTACGTGTTATTGTGACGACTGACCATGGAACTATCCGGGTCAAAAAACCAAGTAAAATAGTCGGCTACAGGAATACGACCACTAATCTTCGCTACAAACAAGGTAAAAATCTAAACTATGTTGAGAAGGACGCATTTACAATAAGGAATCCACATGAAGCTCAATTACCTAAACTTCATATGAGTTCTTCATATGTCTTCGCCAAAGAAGATGTGTACTTTGTATATCCCAACAATTACAATCAATTCGTTAATTATTTCAACGGAACTTTCCAACATGGAGGAATTTCATTGGAAGAAATGATTATCCCTTATGCTACTTATACCCCAAAATGATAATTTTGTACTATGGTCATTGAAGTAAAAAATATAGAAGCGCTTGCAGAAGCTGCTCAGCAAGTGTTAAATACCTTTCCACAAGAAAGAGTCTTTTTGTTTTATGGACAAATGGGGGCAGGAAAAACAACATTCATCAATGAAATATGCCAAGCTCTTGGGGTTACAGATCATACGTCTAGCCCTACATTCTCTATTGTAAATGAGTACGATAGTGAATCTGGCACTATATATCATTTTGACTTTTATAGATTGAAAGATGAAGTAGAAGCATTAGATATGGGGTATGAAGAATACTTTTATTCAGGAGCATATTGCTTCGTGGAGTGGTCTGAAAAAATACCAAATCTTATACCCGAAAATCCACTGAAAATACATATCCAAACGAATGACGATCTAAGTAGAACTATTAGGATAGAAAAATAATTCACCCACAGTGCAACCTTTCCATCCAATGTTACGTCTTACTCTATATAACGACTGATACTAACCTTGGGAAAATTTGATCTACATACCATATGGGAAGGTTGCAAAGCGCAAAATCGCAAAGCACAAGCGCTCCTATACAATCATTTTTCCAAAAAAATGTATGCTGTCTGCTTACGCTATACCCATACAACATCAGAGGCTGAAGATATACTTCAAAATAGTTTTATTAAAGTATTTACGAAAACGCACCTATACGCTGGAGAAGGTTCTCTTGAAGGTTGGATAAAACGCATCATAGTACATACTTGTATAGAGCATTATAGATCACAGAAGATAAGATTCGCAGATGATATCACTACTTCTCAAGTTATCGATCTACAAAGCGACATTGGCTTAGACCAAACTGACTATAAGGATTTACTAGCATTGATTCAACAGATGCCTATTGGTTATATGACAGTATTTAACATGTTTGTCATTGAAGGTTATAGTCACAAAGAAATAGCAGAAAGTCTTGAAATAACGGAAGGAAGCTCAAAATCTCAATTGGCAAGAGCAAGGGCTTGGCTTCAAAAAAAATTAATGTATCAAATGGTGTAAGATATGAAAGAGAAAGACATTGATCAATTATTCAGAGATAGTTTTGGAACTATTGATGAAGCACCAGACCCAAAGATTTGGGACAATATCGCAAAGGAATTAAGTAAAACTCCAATCGCTGAGATCAAGAGACAGAAATCGTGGCGAGTTGTTTTTCAAATAGCAGCCCTTATTACTGTGGTCGGATCTTTAGCAATGATTATATGGAATCAGCAGCAGCATAAAATAATAAATGATACACCACAACTAGTATCATATCAACATCCAGATATTAAACAACATTCTGCTGAGCCAGTATCTACAGAAATGATAAAGCTTAATCCATATTCGACGGTGACGACTACTAGAGCAGATAAATATAAATCCAATCCAGTCAATCAAGATCAAAATATTATTTCATCCGCTGCTGTTGATATTTTAGAAACAGATGAAATAATAGATGATGAATTCAATAATCAAGAAGAATTCGTACACGAATTGGTAACAATAAAAGCTAATGAGCACTATATCGTAGGAACGCAACTAGAAGAAATCAAAATGCCTCAAATAGACGACATACAACATACTATTACAACCGATAATATCGAAAATATTGATACTTATGAAGTTACAGAGCGAAATACTGTTGTCACAACAGTATTGAACAAAATAACTGAAAATTTAGATGTCTTAGAGAACAAAAATATTCGTTTTAGCGCTGACGAAGAAGGTTCTCTACGCCTACAAATAATTAATTCAATCGTTAAAAACCCTTTCAATAAAAGAAAATAATATGAAAAGAATCACGAAAATCTCTTTCGCAGTATGCTTATTATTCACAGGTATCTTTCAACAAGATGCACTAGCACAGAAATCTGATGAAACTATCATATCTATAGATTTTAATAAAGAAAATAAAGCGGATACAACAAAGTATCCACGCACATTCGGTGGAATCACCTTCTCGCGAATAGACTGGGGTTTTTCTAGACTAATGGACAATGGTAGTTTTAATCTTTCAGAAGAGAACTCATTTTTAGATTACAAAAAAGCCTCTAATTTCGGCTTTGACATACTTCAGTATGGTGTTAGGTTTAATGATAACTTTAAGACTTACTTGTCTGCTGGCTTCGAATGGAATTACCTTCGTCTGAAAGAAAATATCTTATTAAGTGAAGATGGCTCTCCACTAGATTATACATTAATAGACAAGAATGATGTAAATTATCAAAAAAACATTTTCACATCTACCTATCTTAGAATTCCATTAACATTAGAATGGAGAACTCCAAAAAATCACAAAGGCGACCGCATCAAAATAGCATTCGGTGCAATGACTGGCATTCTAATGAAAGGAACGCAGCGTCTGAAAAGCAAAGAAGATGGCAAACAAAAATTTAAAGACAATTACAGTTTAGCATCTTTCCAATATGGCCCATTCTTACGCGTCGGTTACAAAAATTTCGGAATATTTGGAAAATATTATGTTAATGATATGTTTGAGAAAAGTACAAATCAAGAAGGACTAAACAATTTAACCTTTGGATTGACTTTAGGTTTTTAATTCTCAATAAATTATTTTTTAATGTATTTTAGTGCCGAAAGTTAATTTCGGCATTTTTATTATATGGCTACTACACATACTTCTTGTCAATACATACCTACAGATGTTCAAAAAATGGATTTACCATTGATTTATGGTGAAAATATAAGTTCGATATTTGAAGCGAAAGAGCAAGTAATTGCTGTTGACCGTGTGACATTTGGTATTGATCAAGGTATAATTACAGCCATTATAGGAGAATCTGGAAGTGGTAAAAGCACTTTATTGAAATTAATATACGGTTTGTTGGAGCCTTCAACTGGTGAGGTAAGGTATAAAGGTTGGTTAGTCCCTACCCGCAAAGACAAGCTAATACCAGGTCATGATGCCATGAAATTAGTTTCACAAGGCTTCGATGATCTAAATCATTATGCTAAAGTGTGGGATAATATAGCATCACAGCTACCAAACACAAACCTTGATTACAAAAGAAGCCGTACAGAGGAAATGCTGAATCGACTTAAAATCGAACATTTAGCACAACATAGAGTCGCGGATTTAAGTGGTGGAGAGCGCCAACGTGTTGCTATAGCACGAGCATTGATAAATGATCCCGAGGTACTGTTGATGGATGAACCATTTAACCAGGTGGATGCAGCTTTCAGAGATGCTTTACAACAAGATATACGTCAGATCGTGGATGAAACAGGGCTGACAGTAATATTGGTCTCACATGATCCCGCTGAAGTATTGGCTATGGCTGATGCTTTGATCGTCATGAAGTCTGGTAAAATTGTCGATTCAGGCACACCTTTGGATTTATATTACCAACCAAATAATTCATACACTGCTCAACTATTAGCTAAAAGCAATATATTAACTTCTTCTCAGGCTAAACAATTAAATATAGATACGCTTCAGCATATAGCTATACATCAAGAATGGATCGATGTACAGCCAAATACAGAAGCGTCATTTTGGATCAAAGAGATAAGATTCAGAGGATTCTATAATGAATACGTCATTAGTAATGATACAGTGCAAATTCATGCCATCGTAAAGTCTACGACTCCTCTACCCAAAAACACCAAAGTTGATTTGAAAATTACAGAGTTTATTTCTTTTTAATTTCAGCCTTAATCAACTTTACCATTTTAGAAAACTCTTCATCAGTAAACCCAATAGACTGATAAATGATTTTTCCGTCTCTATCTAATACGACATTTCGTGGTATAGATGATTCAGCAAATAGACTAAATACCTTCCTTCCCAGATCTGGGAACACTGGAAATGTATAGTTATGCTGTTTCATGAAAGGATCTAATTTAGACCAATCTTCTTCTCTTCCCAATACATATACAGCAAAATTTGGATCATCCTTTAGAGCTTCTTGCAATTCTGCTTGAAGTCGAGGAAGTTCCTGCCTACAAGGAGGGCACCAAGTAGCGAAAAAATTAAGCAATACAACTTTACCACGTAAAGAATTTGAGTGTATCTTAGAGCTGCGTCCTTGTATTTCAAATTTAGGTGATTGTTCACCTATATTCACTTTCCACTCCTGTGCAGATGCCACCCCTAGCATGATAAAGCACGATACCACCAATACTATTATATTTTTCATAAGATTATTTATAACGTTCTAACCAAGAAATCATATCAGCAAACCAATCTCCTTCTTCTAGCTTATTAAGCATACCGAAGCCATGCCCACCCTTCTTATATTTATACAATTTATGAGCGACACCAAATTTATCTAATGCGCTAATATATCGATAAGCATTTTCAATTGGAACAGCTTTATCATCTACAGCGTGAACAATGTACGTAAAAGGTGTTTTTTGATTTACATTTAATTCATTTGAAAATTTAAGCATATCTGCATCACTAAAATTTGGACCGATCAAATTATTTTTGGATCCATTATGCGTGACACCATCTTCCATTGTAATTACTGGATATACTAACACAGAAAAGTCAGGTCGAAGGTCATAATTACCAGTCGATTTTTGTGTTAAATAATTTGTCTCAAAATGCGTAGATAATGTAGACGCTAAGTGACCTCCAGCTGAAAACCCAATCACAGCTACTTTGGCCATACTATGGTTTGCGCGAATATATTGTATGGCAGCTTGTGCGTCTTGTATAGGAGCAATTTTTTTATCCACCATTTCACCATCATTTGGCAATCTATAACGTAATACATAAGCAGCATACCCTAAATCTTGTAATCGCTTTGCGACATCATGCCCTTCATGATCTATAGCTACTCGAGCATACCCACCCCCTGGTATTACTAAAAAGACTTTATCTGATGATATTTTGGAAGGAGAATATTTGTAAAAAGCAGGTAGATTTTCAATATTAGCGTGACCTACCTTTGTATTTGGTATTCCTGCTGGATACAATTCAATTCTTTCTTGTGTCATTGCTGATGTGTAAAAACTTATAAATATTATTATAAATATAATTCTCATAAAAAAAATAGTTTAACTGGTTGGTAATTCAAGAAAACAACCCTTTGTTTAGCTTAAGGATTAAAGGTATTGAGCATGTAATTGTCTACAAATAAAAATAATAACAACTTCAATCACAAAATTTAGTTTATATGATACAATATAATCAAAAACATAAAAATTCGGTTTAAAATATTTCAATATGTCTAAATCAGTTATCAAATCGTCAATAAAATGTATTACAGGTTTACTAAAATTCAAATTTTAACATAAAATTACACTACATTTGTATAATCTAAAATATTTGTACCTAATGAAAATTTTCAGACTCATCAACCATGTTAGAATTGTTCCACGTTGGATAATTTTTTTACTAGATTTAAGTGTATCTATATTGATGTTTCTTATTGCCTATTTGCTATATCTAAGTTTCAGTCATTATGAATATTCATCCATAGATTTTGCTAGACAGTTTCTAGTATGTATCAGTATAACATCGATTTCATTCTATGTTTTCAAATTATATTCAGGTATTATTAGATACACGAGTTCAACAGATTCTATTCGTATACTATCAACTATACTTTTTATAGCTATCATTCTATTTACTATTAAAATCGTTAGATTATCGATCGAACTAGAGAAAATTTTAGATAGCCGCTTAATTATTATATACTCCTTGTTTTTATTTACAGGTTTAGTCACTTATAGGACTGCCGTAAAGATATTTTTTCAATATTCTAAGAATGTTAAAAGAAGTAAGAAAAACATATTAATATATGGTGCAGGTGAACTTGGTCTTGCCCTAAAGAGAACATATGATCATGACCTTACAACGAATGTAGTAGTAGTCGGATTTTTAGATGATGACAATACTAAAGTCGGAAAATCTATCGATGGCATACGAATTTATAGTGCAGAAAATTTAGGTAATAATCTAAGAAAACTTTCTGTGGATGAGCTTATTATAGCAACTCCTTCTATAACACCTGATAAAAAATCTCAATTAATTGAGATTTGTTTGGAACATGACGTGACAATACTAACGATTCCTCCAATCAAAAGTATCATGAATGGCAACTTGTCTGTCAATCAAATAAAAAATGTTAAGATTGAAGATTTACTGGAGCGTTCACCTATCAAAATAGATAACGAATCTATTACGCATCAGTTAGAGGGGAAAAGAATTCTTGTTACAGGAGCTGCAGGTTCTATCGGTAGTGAGATTGCAAAACAACTTGGACAATATAATCCGCAAATGATTATTTTATGTGACCAAGCTGAGTCTCCATTACACAATCTCCAATTAGACCTTCAGGAATCATACAGTAATCAAGTATATCATACATTCATAGCGGATGTTAAGAATTATGATCGTATGAATTATTTATTCGAGACATTAAAGCCACACATTGTTTATCATGCCGCTGCATATAAGCACGTCCCTATGATAGAAAATCACCCTATTGAAGGAGTACGTACAAATGTAATGGGGACTCATAATTTGGCTAATCTTTCAGTTAAGTATAAAGTCCAAAAATTTGTATTTGTATCTACTGATAAAGCAGTGAATCCCACCAACGTAATGGGTGCTACTAAACGTATAGCGGAGATATATGTTCAATCATTAAATAACAAACTCTCTAAAGAAGGTAATGAATCTTACACTAGATTTATCACCACTAGATTCGGAAATGTTTTAGGTTCTAATGGCTCTGTAATTCCAAGATTTAGAGAACAAATAGAAAAAGGTGGACCAGTAACTGTGACTCACCCTGAGATCACGAGGTATTTTATGACTATTCCTGAAGCATGTCAACTTGTTATAGAAGCAGGTAACATGGGAGAAGGCGGTGAAATATTTGTTTTTGACATGGGAAAATCTGTTAAAATTGTCGATTTAGCTCAGAAAATGATTAAATTATCTGGCTATGAGCCTAATAAGGATATCCAGATCAAATTTACAGGGCTTAGACCTGGCGAAAAGTTGTATGAAGAACTTCTAAATGATTTAGAAAATACCATGCCTACACACCATAAGAAAATCATGATCGCCAAAGTTCGTGAAAATGATTTCGAAGAAGTTAAGCAAAATATTCAAAAATTATTTGATGTTACTGAATCACAACACAACACCAATATTGTCAAACAAATGAAGTATTTGGTTCCAGAATTCTTAAGCAAAAACTCTATTTACGAACAGCTAGATCAACAACAAGTTGAAATTAAATCATAATAAACATTAAATTAGTATTTTAAACCGCTTAAATATTGCAAATATTTAATAAAAGTGTATTTTTGCGTACCGTATTATTATACATTTAAAATAATCCAATGTCAACAAATATTAATTCAACTGAGAACAAAAATTCTTTTTTCCAAGATAATCAAAAGAGTGTTGTATTTATCGTAGGTGGAATCCTAGTGTTGATTCTATTATATATAGGATATCAAAAGTTTTATTTGGCTCCACGTGCAGAGCAAGCAGCTGACAACATGTATCAAGCTGAGGAATTTGCATTAATTGATTCTTTACAACAAAAAGCCATCAATGGCGACGGTTCTTTTATTGGATTCAAAGAAATTGCAGATGAGTATTCAAATACACCGTCTGCAAATATTGCTAACGCATATTTAGGAAGTTTGTATTTACGTCAACAAAATTTCCCAGAAGCAATTAAATACTTAAAAAAATATTCTGATACTGGAAGTGAGATCCTTGACCCATTAGTAATTGGTCTTATTGGAGATGCTTACTCAGAAAGCCATGATTACAATAGTGCCGCTGAATATTATCAAAAAGCTGCAAATAAAAGCAACAATGCTTATACAGCTCCATTATTCCTAAAGAAATTAGGGTTAGTTTATGAGCAGTTAGATGACAATAAAAAAGCAGAAGAAGCATATTCAAAAATCAAAACTGAATATCCTCAAAGCGCTGAAGCATCAACTATCGATGGCCCATTAGCGAGAGTTCAAGCGAAACAATAATTAATATTTTCAAATACATATTTAAAAGGGTTGCCCATAAGAGCAGCCCTTTTAGTTTAGAATAAAAGTTATATGTCAAGTAGTTTAAAAAATTTATCTGATTTCTCTCATATCGAAGTGAAATCAGCAGTAGGTCTTAATATGGCTATTGTAGTAGCACAATGGAATGCTGAGATTACGGGTGCATTATTAAATGGTGCAATTGAAGGATTGACAAAACACGGCGCTACTGAAGATAATATCACAGTAATAGAAGTACCTGGAAGTTTTGAGTTAATTTCTGGTGCAGATATTGCATTACGAAACAAACAATTTGATGCAGTTATATGTTTAGGTTGTGTTATTCAAGGCGAAACTAGACATTTCGACTTTATATGTGATGCAGTAGCTAACGGAATTGCTAATGTTGGTATCAAGTACAATAAACCTGCTATATTCGGCGTACTTACTACTGATAATCAACAACAAGCACTTGATCGCGCAGGTGGGATTCATGGCAATAAAGGTGAAGAAGCTGCTATAACTGCTATACAAATGGCACACATCAGTAAACAATTTTAATAATTATCTATACAAATGACGCGTAATTTTTTAACTCTTCTTGCTGTTATAATTATTGCGACGACTATTCTCTCTTCTTGCAATACTCAAGCGAATTGTGCCGCCTATAGTACATATCCAAAGAAGTCTAAGAGAACAAGGTAATATTTAATTATACAACACAAAGGGGAAATAAATCTGATTTTATTTCCCCTTTGTATTTCCTTCAGTATGACAATCTATTAGGTTAGTATATCTACTATATAATTATACTCATTCTATAATATCAATGATGACACACTAATCATTTTTAGCCAATTTAGAGGGATCTATATTATCCGCTAACAGTCAGCAAATTTCATCATTTACTATTTCATAGTAAAAAAGCTGTAACTTTATAGAAGCAAATGCAAACATATAATTTGTAGCAGATTAATTTTAATATAATATTATAGATATGAATTGGATTCCTTTAAATAGCATTGAAGAGTTAGATCAAATATATAAATCAACAGAAACAGTTGTATTATTCAAGCATAGCACACGTTGTCCGGTGAGTAGTATGGCGAAGAGAAGTCTTGAATTCGATAAAGAATTAATTCCCGAGAACTTGAAATTTTATTATTTAGATCTGATTGCGCATCGTGATGTATCAAATAAGATAGTAGAACTATGGAGTATTCAACACGAATCACCTCAAATATTAATTGTACAAGGCGACAAACATATTTACAATGCCTCGCATTCGGATATCGAAATGCGAGACATTATTACTGCTATTTCTTAATATAAGAAACTTGGCCCAATCTGCCCTGTGCATCGATTGCTGCAAAAGCCAGTGTCGCGCCTTCTTGGATACGCAATGGTTTTTGATTAGTATATTTAATACTATTCTTTGAGGGTACTGATCCATCAACTGTGTAATAGATATCAAAACCTGGATATTCAAGATTAGCGTATACAATACCATTCTCTTCTTTTATACCCACATTTGGCAGTCTATAATTCATCACACCTGACCATTTAGGTAATTCATTTGTACCGATCTTGGTAATGAATTTTGTATAATCAATATTTAAACGCGTTGGGTCAAATGTTTCTTCAGATTCATAATCACGCTCTGCAGACCATGCACGCTCTGCTAGAGAAAAGAATCTTGGGAATACCATATAATCAAGTGCAGCTTCAGAGTGCACAGTCTCCGCCCACAAACCTCCCTTAATCCCTATCAAATTCGCTTTACCTTCTTCAGTCAAGCGAACATGTTTACTAAAATATTCTTTGCCGAGTTTTTGTCCGCTATAATATGTGTCAATATTAGCGAAAAATGATTCAGGTAGCAAAGAATATGAATGATGTAAATCGGCATAAGTAGCCCATTTTAAGCCCGGTTCAGTGAAGGTATCATCCCACATCATATCAAAATATAAGTTGGAGGCACTTATTAATACAGTTGGATAGCCTGCATTTGCTAAACGATATGCAAGATCTTCTTGACCACCTCCTATCATATTGTTCCATACATCTAGCTGCATATTACTTTTATTTCGCAACATTTTATTTTCGCGCATCCCCTTTCCATTATTAACCATCCCAAACTCTTCCCATCCAGCCATTTTCAATCCTTTAGCAATACATATTTCATTCAGCTTATTTACATAATAAGGCCAAACTTCATGAACAGACTTCATCTTTTCACGTCTCATGAGAGCTTGAATCTTTGGAGATTTTTCCCATACACCATTTGGAACCTCATCTCCTCCTAGGGAAACTTTCTCTAATTTCAGCCCAGCTTCGTGATACATATCAGCGAACTCATCGATGACCTTTTCTACAAATGAGTAGACAGACGGTAATGCAGGGTTCATGACATTATCAGTCCAATTCTGAGCCGAATTATACACTGATTTATCATCTAGATCGTGTAATAGATAACGCTCTGCCTCCTCCTTATTACCTTGCTGCATATAATATGTATAGCGCGCCTCCATAGCTTTTATTGCAGCACGCCCATGCCCTGGAGATTCTAACTCGGGTACAACTGTGATGTGTCTTTCCTTAGCATACTTTAATATTTCTATAAAATCCTCTTTGGATAAATAATCTCCTCCTGTAGATCGATCACCAGAACCATATGCGGGAGCTATACTCAACCCATTATCGAAAAATGGGCTTCTATTTGCACCCACAGCTGTCAACTCTGGTAATCCGGGAATTTCGATACGCCAGCCTTCGTCATCAGTGAAATGAAAATGAAATATATTCAATTTATATGCAGCCATTATGTCGAGATATTTCATGATAGTGTATTTATCTCTAAAATTGCGTGAAATATCCATCATAAACCCTCGATAACTATAGCGAGGCACATCTTGTACGGATATATACGGAAACTGCCTATGACTCTTGACTAATAAATCTTGAGGTGATAATAATGACCGAATAGATTGCAACCCATAGAATACTCCTTTCGAAGTGCTCGCACCTATCGATATACCCGATTTATTTATTTCTAATGTGTAAGCCTCCTCTCCTAAACTAGGATCCGCTAATACTTTAATATTAGCATCTTGAAGTGTTCCAGATTTAGTAGATAATAAAGTATTAAAGAAATGTTGCTGATCTACAAAACTTTTTTCTATATAAATAGTTGGATTCGCAGGCAATACATAGGTTTCAGCAGACATTGACATCTTTGCTGGTGTTGGCAATATAAGTTGAGATGATTTATTAGTAGCAAATAAAGCGTTACGATGAAATAAATCTTCCAAATATTTCTTTTCCTCTAGAGCTGATCGTTTTATTATAGAATAATGTACGTAATTAACTGGTACAATTTTGTCTTTCAAAGCTTGATGCTGAAAATAAAATCCATTAGGAGCTGTAGATGTATTGACTATTTTATACTTCGATGTATAATTCAAAACAAGTGAGTCTTGTGAAGGTATTTCTCCAACTTTGAATTGAACCTTAAAAAGATTTCCTGACAAATCCGTAATAGTATGCGTTGGATAAGAATTAGCTACAGCAGGAAACATAGAGTTAAACCAAAGTTCCCAATCCTTCAGTTTTACAGTTTCTTTATTCGTATTTTTCAACACTAACATGTAGTCTAGTTTGTCTAAACCATCGTAGGTTGGCGCTATTTTCCAAGAAATATCTATTCCTTTTGGTTCTCCCGATTGGGCAGATACGTAGGAAGAAGACATGAGACCAAGAATACTAGCATATAATAGTTTGTGTGTGATGCTTTTTATCATATGATTTAAAATTGAGTTATGTCCTAAATTAAGTAAAGCCTGCAAGTAAAAAAAATTAAATAAATATTTACGGTTATAAATATAACCCTTATATTTGCATCATCATTAGCAAATGGCCCGTTCGTCTAGGGGTTAGGACGCCAGATTTTCATTCTGGAAACAGGGGTTCGATTCCCCTACGGGCTACTAAAAGCGACTTCATAAGAGTCGC
>JAZQRD010000003.1:0-2798 GCA_045629405.1 Sphingobacterium sp.
ATAATCAAATGAAGTATAGTGACTACAATTACACTTTCAATTGATTCACTACACATATCAAATAACTATGAAGGTAGCTATTTCTATTTCATATAATTCCTTTACATTTGTCGTGTAGGATGATTAAAATCTACATCCTATCCATATAAAATCTATGAAAAAAATCATTTATATCTTCGGATCTATTTTTAGTCTTTTAATTATTGGTTGTGAAAAATCTGAGCCCATTATTGGAGATAAAATTTCACTAGAGCATAATACTAGTATTTTGAATGCTCGTTTAAATCATAAAAATGCGGGACTCTTAAATATTAAGGGTTTGGAATCTGACAACATACGATCAAGAAATATAGCTTCAACAAGTAATGTGATGTTATCTTCTTCTGATAATAATTTTGCAATAGCATTAGTTTCAGAAGTTGCTTCTCCAATTTTTGACGGACAGACCTTACGATCTACGCATGTTGCTCTGTCAGGTGATTATGCTTATGTAAGTTATAATACTGAAGGAGAGAAATATTTGGGAGGTATTGATGTTATCAATATCGCTGATGTGAATAATCCAACTTTAGTAGTAAGTGCAAAGTTGCAACATATAGATGTCAATACTTTAGCAGTAGATGGCAATAAGTTACTGATAGCGGGAGCTGCTGATAGAGATATGTTTAAAGAGCTAAACAATTCTGCTTGGACGTCATTTTTGCCTTTGAACAATGGATTGCTATCTTCAGATTTTGATTTTACGGGCTTACAAGGAGAGTCAGCTATTGAAGTTATAGCAGGTACTTCTACGGCTAATTACGTGGTCTCAGGAAGCAATGGTGTTCTCTCAAAGTTGAATAAGCAGAATGGTAACGTTGAGGTATCTATTAATATTCCAGATTTAAGATCAGTTCGTCATAATGGGTCTAAAGTTGTTGTCTTGAGTGGTACTGGTGTACTGAAAGTATTTAATCTTAGAAAAAGATATTACTGTTAAACCTAATATTATGGATTCAAAGCGTGTACTTGATATGTCACAAAATTTCGCATTTGTGCCTCAAGGTAAAGATGGTTTTGCGTCCTACAATATTCAGTCTGGTACATTATTAAGAGAATATCCAATACCAGCTTATCTAGGTAATGATGTTAGTTTGGGGAATGAGGATATAGTTACAAATGCTGTATCTATCAATGGAGACAAATTATTTGTGGCTAATGGTGGTGCAGGTGTTTCAATATATAATTTAAACCGTACGGATGGGGCTGCTAATTTATTAGGCACCGCTAGTTTCGATGGTCTTGAATTATCATCAAGTAATTTTGTGATTAGTCGTGAAGATTATGCTTTTGTAGCTAATGGTAGAGGAGGATTGAAAATTTTAAAATTAATAGATCTTACTCCTAAAGCGCCGACTTGTACTGGTAGTTATCCCAAATATTCAGCTAATGAATCATGGTTCAATATCAACTCTAATGATAAGCGCAATTTTTCGGGATCACATACTTTTCAAGGGGTAAATGTTGGTGGTCAATTGATATGGTGTGGCACGATGCGTGTGATGTCTAGCGATTTAAATGTAAATAGTAATGGTGTATTCACATTGTATGGGACACTTGTAGCGTCTAAATCGTTAAATGTGAATGCTTCAACTAATTTATATGGAGCATCTCTTGTAGAAGGTAATCTAAACCTGAACAGTAATGGCACTTTGCACGTAATTGGAAATCTTTCTCAAGGGAAGAGTGCTTCACAGAGTACATTTCATATAAATGGCAAATTAATTATTGAAGGTGAAGTAGTTGTTTATGGTGATTTAAATCTAAATAGTTCGGGTATTGTAGAATTTAAAAATTCGCAATCTAAACTAATAGTGTATGGAAGAGTAACCAACAATAATGCTAAAATTTTGAATGGATCGATTACTAAGATCTAACATTAGCTAATACTATAGCGAAAGTATTTTGCTGAAATAAAAAAAAAAGCAGCAATGATTTAATCATTGCTGCTTTTTTGACTTATAACTTGGATGTTCTAATTCTATAGTCTTTCTATTTTTGTAATTTTAATACCTGTAAAGCAATCATCTTGACAACGATTTGTGACATATCCAGCTATTGAAATCATGCCATTATTTTGTGTGTCAAAGAATACTGAAGCATTGGGTCGCTTAATAATCCACTCATTATTAGCTTTCTCATAAACTTGATCAAGAGTCCATATATTATCATAAGACTCTTTTGTTCCTAATTCTTCTCTGCTTTCAGTCCATTCTAAATTATGGATTAATAGATCAATTATTTCTTGTTTATAATCTATATGTTTAAATGCAAGTTTAGCAGATTCAATAGTCCAACCTGTTTCAGGTCTTTTAATTCCACCTATTTCTGTAAATATAAATGACCTCTTAGTTACAATACCTTTCTCAATTTGTAATGTATATTCTCTGCCAATTCCATCATAAAACGAATGTATACTTATTTTATATTTATAGTTGTTCTTTGTTTCATTTTTGAATTTCAGAAACGTGGAATAGCTTTTATCAAAATCATTTTGATATTCTAAGCTATCTTTACGACAACTAAACATTATTAATGTTAAGAATAGAAAATAATATAATTTTTTCATAACTGTAAGTATATGTATATATAACGGAGAAACATATAGAATGCTACATAAATAAAAAATCCCTGAAACTATTAGTTCCAGGGATTTTCTTTATGACGTAGACGTAAATTATTTTACTTCTTCGAATTCTACATCCTGTACATCGTCACCACCTTGCTTACCGCCTTGTGCTTGACCAGCGTCACCTTGA
>JAZQRD010000004.1:0-3258 GCA_045629405.1 Sphingobacterium sp.
CACCATGCAGATGCGTGGAGAGGATAGGGAATTGATCCCTTTTAGCCTCACATTCGTTACTGCAGATCGCAAAAAACGAACAGGTGGTCAGCGTCTTACTTTTGATGAAGCCATATTTGTGGGTGGTCCTAGCAGTAAGGATAAGGAACGTAATCCTAATCATTATTACAACAGCACACGTAATATTCGTCATGCCAATAGTGATAGAATTACGACGATACACGCACATTTGGTTTTGGTTTTTAACGGTATGAAGGTGGTACAGTGATGGAATATATTACAAAAGATTTGGCTTTAGTGGGGAATGGTGAGTTGTTGGTGAGTACAGGTGCTCCGTTGAATTTGGGAGAATTGCGACGTGCACCTGTTTCACCGAAGCCAAAAACAGAACCTTCAGGTGAAGTCGCTACTTGGGGTGAGGATAATGATTTTCCACAGCGAATTATTGAAATCGCCGAAAAGTCAACGGAGATTCCTTCCTTATTGGATTGGCAGGCTCGTGTATTGCAAGGGCGTGAAGTTGTAGCTATGGAACGCTATTTTGATGAAGAATCCAATTCGTGGAAATTTCGGAGCATTAATGATGATGAAATAGATACCTTTTTGTCGGATTCTACTTTCAAGCGTTATATGTACGAAGCTTCGACCGATTTCTATTGGTTTGCCAATGTTTTCCCTGAGCTGATTAAATCTAAAGGGGGTGATAAGATTGCTTATTTAGGTACACAAGATGCTTCATTTTGTCGCTATGGTAAAATGAATACTAAAGGTGTTATAGAGAAATGCTATGTATCTGCTGATTGGCCAGATGCTAAAGTTGCTGATGAAACAACCAATAAACTTACCGTAATTGATCCCTATGATTTTGAACGTATAGATAAAGTACGTAGATCTTCGGATGATAGATTTATATATCCTATATCATACCCAAGCCCTGGTAAAATATATTATCAGTTGAGTAAGTGGAATGGCTATATAACGTCGGGTTGGGCAGAGATAGCACGCTCAATACCTGAAGGTAAGCGCCATATGATGAAACGAATACTTTCAGCAAAATATATCCTTCAAATTCCAATGAGTTATTGGATTACGGCATATAAAGATTGGGCTAAGTTGACGCAAGAAGAACAAACCAATATCAAAAAACAGAAGGTAAAGGAGATTAATGATCAGCTTACCGGATTGGAAAATTCAGGAAAAACGATCCTAACTGAAGTCGGTTTTGATGCACAAACGGGGAAAGAAATATTTGGATGGAAAGTAGAAGTTGTTCCTTCTGCAGTCAAAGAAGGAGAGAATTTAGAAGATAGCCGTGAAGCGTCGGAGCATCTTATGCGCGCCATTGGTACGGATCCTACTTTGGTAGGTGATGGTCCTGGTAAGAAGATGGGTAGCGGTAGCGGATCGGACAAGCGTGTGGCTTTCAATATCTATGTAGCAACATTACAACCACATCGTAACCTTTTATTGGAGCCCTTGGATTTTATTGCTGAATATAACGGATGGAAAAAGAAGTATCCTCGTTTGGTATTCAAATTTGTGGAAGTCCAATTGGACACTTTAGATACTGGTAGTACTGCAAAAACTGTAACTAATTAAATTATGGAAGAAAAATTAGAAGTATTAGGACAATGCATTGACTCATTAGATAACTACGCTAATGCATTAAAGCTAAACATTAAAGACGCAATACATGTAGAAGCATTACGTGAAGGTTTACCTGATTTGGTAGATAAATTTAAAGAGGCTTTTATCAATTTAACTGGAGATAATCCTTGGGAATAACCAAAAACTGTAACTAATTAAATTATGATATTCTTTATAAATGATGCTGATTTTAGACAATCCTGCAGTGCTGTTAATGCTGATTTTAGCTTAGATTCTATTTCGACATATATTGAATCGGTTGAAATAGAAATTGAAAAATTAATCGGTGTCGATACATGTGCAGCCGTATTGGCGGACGCTGCTATTCTAAAAGTTATGCGTAGATGTATAGCTGATCTATCGTTAGCATCTTATGCGAGCAGTGGTGCTATTATGATATCTGACGCAGGTATACAAGTCGCTGTTGGAACAAATCGTGCGCCTGCATCGGATAAAAAACTAATGGCTTTCAAGCGGGATGCTATAGAACGTGGATGGTCTACTTTCGAGCAGGTAATTGTATTACTGGAGCGCAGCACTATTAGTATTTGGAAGGATTCTGATTATCGAAAATCTTATTTATCTTCTTTATTTGCAGGTAGTTCGGAGTTTGGGCCATTTGGTGGGGTAGCTATTAGTTCATCGGTATATATGCGTTTTCGAAATACGATTGTGAATGTTCAAGATGATTATTTAGAAAAGGTTTTGGGACGTGATCTGTTAGATACTGTTGTCGATTTCAATATAAATCCTTCCACAGACACTAAGGATAAGCAATTGCAGCGCTTGTGCATGCGTGTAGTGGCTCCACAGGTCGTAGCGGATGCATTACGGTATAATGCCGTTGAATTAGGTGATAATGGCGTATATCAATCGGCAGTAGCGTCAGGAGCTGATAATATAGAATCCAAAAATTCAGCATCGTCTCAGCTATTGGTACGTACCATTAATCGGTTGACGATGGAGTCTGAGGCCTGCTTAGTTAAGTTGAATAAGTTCCTAAAGGAAAATAGTGATAAGTATGTCAGTGCCGTTGCTTCAGTTTATCCTGTTCAGGGGCTGAATGATGGTTCGGATAATGTGTATATGTTATAATTTTTGTTGTTATGGAGATAGTGAATGATCGTTTTGTAGGGATTAAATATATGCCTACAAAGAATGTGGGTGGAAGGATAACTCCATTGTTTATTGTGATGCATTATGATGCCGCGTCAAATGCCACGAGTGCTATTAATTGGATGACAAATCCAACAAGTAAAGTGTCGGCTCATCTTCATATATCTCGTGAGGGTGTAGTCACGCAGTTAGCTCCTTTTACAACCAAATGTTGGCATGCTGGTGAATCTTCATGGAAAGGTTATGTGGGATTAAACTCTTATTCTATTGGTATAGAGCTACAGAATAATGGTGTAGAAACGTATACTGATATCCAATTAGCCAAAGCGGAAGCTGTTTGTAGGTCTTTGGTGAAAGCTTATAAAATCAAAGAAATAGTCGGCCATA
This sequence comes from Sphingobacterium sp., assembly GCA_045629405.1. GTDB lineage: Bacteria > Bacteroidota > Bacteroidia > Sphingobacteriales > Sphingobacteriaceae > Sphingobacterium. Next base: position 3,151 of record JAZQRD010000004.1, read on the forward strand.
GTGATATTGCGCCAAAGCGTAAAACTGATCCAGGTAAATTGTTCCCAATGTCAAGATTTAAAGCTTTGGTTTGATGGAGGTTTTAGATTTAGTCCGTGATTTTGGTTT
>JAZQRD010000005.1:0-15227 GCA_045629405.1 Sphingobacterium sp.
GCATCATTTTAGGGATTATTTAAATAAAGAAATATGAAAATCAAAATATTTATATTAGGATTAATTGCCATCTCTTTTATCAGCTGTAAGAAATGGTTTGAACCCGATCCTGAAAATTTAAAATCTGAGGATCAAATGTATGATGACTCAAGGTTTGCGCAAGGGTTCTTAAATACAACCTACAGAACTATTCCTGGATATTACAACAATAGTGATGTAGCTACCGATGACGCAGTAACTAATGTTCGTACTAACGATTATTTACAAATCGCTACAGGATCTTGGACGGCAAGTTATAACCCATTAAACTTTTGGAATACAGGCTATGGTTCATTACTTTATCTTAACCTATTTTTAGCTAATTCTGAGAAGGTACATTGGGCTAATGATCCAGAAGTTGCCAAACTCTTTAACATGCGTTTAAGAGGCGAAGCTTTTGGTTTACGCGCGCTGTATTTATATTATTTGGTGCGTAACCATGCCGGTATTGCATCTAATGGAGAATTATTAGGAGTACCACTTATTACAGAATATCAAACCGCTAATAGTGAATTTAATTTACCAAGAGCAAGTTTCAAAGATTGTATTCAACAAATTTTAACGGATTTAGATAGTGCAGAATACTATTTACCTATGGAATACAATGATGTAAGTAATGAAAGTCAAATACCTGAAAAATTTAGAAGTGTGACCACAAACGTAGGAACATATAGTAGAGTAATGGGTACACATAGTCGCCAATTATTTAATGCATTGATCGCAAAATCTATGCGTGCTAGAACTACGTTGCTAGCCGCTAGTCCAGCATTTCAACATGCTTCAAATAATTACTCATGGGAAAATGCAGCAAATGCTGCCGCGGAAATAATAAATTATAAAGGTGGAGCGAATGCATTACCTGCAAATGGACATACCTTTTATAATAACCAAGGCGAGATTGACGGTCTTTCACAAGGCTCAAATCCTCCAGAGATCATCTGGAGAGAAAATATTCAAACGAATAATGGAGATCAAGAATCACAAAACTACCCTCCTAGCTTATTTGGTAATGGATTTATAAATCCAACACAAAATCTTGTTGATGCATTTCCTATGGCTAATGGATACCCAATTAACCATCCGAATAGTGGGTATAGTGCTACTAATCCATATGCAAGTCGTGATCCTCGATTAACACATTATGTCATCTATAATGGAGCCACAGCAGGTACAAATAACACAGTTATTCAAACGACTAGCCAATCACCTACAGTTGATGCCCTCAATAACAGAGAGACTTCTACGCGTACGGGCTATTACTTGAAGAAAAGGTTAAGAATGGATGTGAATCGTAATCCACAGAGTACGAGCAATAAAAACAAATATTCACCAAGGATTAGGTACACTGAAATGTATTTGAATTATGCAGAAGCAGCTAATGAAGCATGGGGACCTACTGGATCAGGCACTCACGCATTCTCAGCATATGATGTGATAAAAGCTATCCGAAGAAGAGCAGGTATTGGTACTACTAACAACGATGCGTACCTAGAAGAATGTAAGACAGATAAGGACAAAATGAGACAACTAATCCGTAATGAACGTAGATTGGAACTAAGTTTTGAGAGTTTTCGCTTTTGGGATCTCAGAAGATGGAAAGAAGACTTAAATACTACAGCATATGGTATTGATATTGTAGGTGGAAATTATAGCCAAATAAGTGTTGAAACACGCACGTATCAAGACTATATGATTTATGGACCAATTCCTCAGTCAGAAACAATTAAATATAATAACCTGTATCAAAACAATGGTTGGGAATAATAATTTTTGGTTACTTATTTCAATATATTAATATGAAAAACAATAATAAAACGATAACCAACCTTATGCTTATTATTCTATTAAGTATAGTATACGGTTGTAAAAATACGGAAATTGTACATCCTGATTTTGATTATCAAGCTGTCTATTTCGCTAATCAATACCCTATTCGAACAGTAGTTCTAGGCGAAGATATGAATTTTGACAATTCATTGGACAACGAGCATAAAGTAGAAATTAAAGCTACGTTGGGTGGTACACGATACAACCAAAATGACGTAGTAATAGATTATTCTATTGACAATAGCTTATTGACTAATATGCGTTTTGGAGCTGGTGCAACACCTATATTACCCCTGCCCTCAAACTATTTCACAATGAATTCTAATCAAATAGTTATTAAAAAAGGTGAAATATTAGGTGGAGTTGTGGTACAACTTACAGATGCTTTTTTTGCAGACCCTTTAGCCATTTCAAATAATTATGTATTGCCTCTTAGAATGAATAATGTACAAAATGCAGATACAATTTTAGCGGATAAGAATTTTGTTTTTTACGCTTTAAAATTCATCAATCCATGGCATGGAAATTATCTAAGAAGAGGTAGTGATCAGATGACTGGTAGCGTAGCTAGAAATGTAGTACGTCACAAACAGTACGTAGAAAATGATGAAGTAAATAATTTAAAGACCAAGAGCTTAAATCAAATTGAGTTCCCTGTACAATTCAGGGATGCTGATAATGGCAATATTTTCACATGTACTTTATTACTCACATTTAATCAAAATGGAGAATGTACCATTACGACAAATTCAAATGGCTATACGGCTTCTGGAACAGGACGCTATGTTACTAATGGAGAAAAAAACAGTTGGGGAAATAGAGATAGAAGTGTGCTGTATCTGAACTATGAAGTAAATTATTCCAATGTAACTGTAGGAAGCGGTACTAATGCAAGACAAATCACTGGAAAAATTGTTACACAAGACACGCTAGTTGCGCGTGATCGTGGAGTATCTCCTCAGTATTTCACACCAGTTCAGAATTAATTAAATTATTGAAATCTATGAGAACAATTAAGAAAATTACATTGTTGCTATTTACTACTACACTGTTTAGCGCATGTACTAAATTCGAAAATAGAGAAAGCTTTGTGGATAAGCCACAAAGCTTGATTGATCAAGAAATTAGAGATGGATATGATATTTTAAAAAGTTATATCGATAAAAGTAGTCAATCCAATATTAATATTGGTGCGGAAGTGAGCTTAGGAGATATGAGCGCTAACAACCTACTTTATAGACTGTTGACCCAACATTTTGATGAACTAAATATTACTTCTGGGGCTTTTAGTCATGAGAACTTAGTGCAAGCGGATGGATCAATTAATATTGATAATATTGTAACAGCGCTTAGTACTGTGGAAAACAGTGCGACTCCTACCCCAATTCATGCTGGACATCTAGTATGGCATAATGATCAACGAGCAGCCCCCCTCAATCGATTAATAGCAAACGTCGTGCTACCTGGAGTATCTGGAGTTGATAATGTAGTTGATTTTGAAGGGGATGAAGTTGGAAAAACCTATCCAACGAATGTTGATGCTTCAACAGCAACCGTTATGTTGGACCCTGTAGCTACTGGAAATAGCGGCAAAGTTCTACGTGTTTTAAAAGTTACAAATACAGCATTTCCACAATTCAGAATTACCCTACCCGAGGGAAGAAAATTGAAATACTATAAGAATGTAACTTTAGACTTCAAAGGTGGTGACTGTTGTGGCTTCTATGGTGGAGGTATGCGTATGGCAATTACCGCTGATTATGGAAATCCTACGTTAGAACCAGGATTTGGCGGCCCTTCTTCCTTCGGTATACAAAATAATGTCTGGGGAAGAGGAATGATTGTCTTACCGATTTCATCACTGAAGTTAACAGACGAACAAAAGGAATGGAATACTTTTGTGCTAACAGTAGGATCACAAACAGGATCACCAGACTACTTGCTTGACAATATCAAAATGAATTGGGAAATCCCTGGTGAAACTATTATAAAATCTACAGAAGAAAAAAGACAAATTATCACAGCAGAATTAGATAAGTTCATAAAAGCAATTGGCGAAGCAGGAAAAGATAAAATCAAATCTTGGAGTGTAATCTATCAACCTATGGATAACAATAATCCTACTCAATTAAGAGGTAATCTTGGTGGCGGTGCACTGCCAGACAGTATATTCTACTGGCAAGACTATCTCGGAAAAGATTATGCCGCTGTAGCGATAAATATGATTAAACAATATGCTAATAGCACAGACAAAATTTACATCACTGAAACAAATCTAGATCAAATACCAGAAAAAATAGAAGGGCTAAAAGATCTGATCGCTTATACAGAACAAAAAGGTGCAAAAGTTGATGGTATTGCTACTGAATTTGCATTGAATCTAGATGCTGATAAAGCTAAAATAGAAAATGCCCTACAGAGATTAGCGACTACTGGAAAATTAATAAAGATATCAGCACTTGATATTGGTATTGGCGGTCCTATTTCTAATGCTACACCATCTTTATATTTAGAGCAATCAAAGATGTACAATTGGTTTATTAAAGCTTACAATAGTAAAATTCCTGCAGCACAGCGCGCTGGAATAACCTTCAGAAGCCCAATTGATCAAACTGCAACCTCATCATGGCGTCCAAATGAGCCTGTTGGAATCTTTACCAACAAATCTGGATACCAACGCAAACCTGCTTATGTAGGCATCATTGAAGCATTTCAAGGTAAATGATAAATATTGATTAATCGTAAATTATCAAAGGGAGGTATGAATTAAGTTCATCCTCCCTTTTTCTTTACAAACGAATACAAAGCAACAACTTATTATCAAATCATTGCGACATAAATTCATTCTATATTCAATTTAAGCTTTACCACATTTCACCCACTATGAAATCTTTTATATAAAAAAATTGAAAGAAAAAACTTTAAAAAAAGTAATCTATTAACAGGATAAAATATATAAATCATACCATAAAAAGACCTTCCAGAACAATAAAGCTTGATTTTAAAATAGATTGTTTAAAATAAAGAATAAGCAATTTAGACATTCTTATCATTCATTTTGACATTCTTGCTACTTATAAAATGCAACATCATGTAGCTTTGATACTACAATTATAAACAGATAATACCAAATTAACATTCAATATTCATTGCAAAAACTGAGTACAAGTATATCATGCTAACTCATGTATGCAATACATAACCAGTATTAGACAGTATTTATGAAAAAAAACTCGTATTCTATTAACCAAAATTCAATTATTAATAGTAGTATACATTTTATTTATAAAGCTTAAGTTTTATAAATAAGCTACCTAAGAATTATAACCAATTAATTTTAAACTTAAGAAATGCTATGATGCTAAAATCTACCATCACACTCATTAGGCATTGGAAAAAACTTTGGGGAATTATTTTATCCATTGCATTTTTCCTATTCCTAACTCTTAGTCTACCAACAACGAGTATGGCACAGACGACAAAAAGAGTGCAAGGGATTATCCAGGACCAAAACAGTGAACCTGTAAGTGGGGCTTCTATAACTGTAAAAAGCACCAGCACGCAGGTATCTACTGACCTAGAAGGAAAATTCTCTATTCAATTGCCCCAAAACAATAACATACTGGTTGTTAGAAAAGTAGGGCATGAAACAGTTGAAGTGAATGTGCAAAACCAAACTGAGATAGAAGTTATTCTAAATTCTATTGAAATTGAAATTGAGGAAACAATTGTTGTAGGATACGGCACACAGAAAAAGGAAACTGTTGTCGGGGCTGTTACGCAAGCTACTGGTAAAGTACTCGAACGTGCTGGAGGTGTATCAAGCGTCGGCGCTGCATTAACTGGTAATGTACCAGGTGTTGTAACTACAGCAAGTACTGGTATGCCTGGTGAAGAAGATCCACGTATTGTAATCCGTGGCCGTAGTACATGGAATAATACCGAGCCATTAATTATGGTGGATGGTGTTGAACGTCCAATGAGTAGTGTTGATATTGGCTCTATCGAAACCGTATCAGTGCTGAAAGATGCATCTGCAACTGCTATCTATGGTGTTCGTGGTGCAAATGGTGTAATCTTAATCACAACCAAGAGAGGTCGTGAAGGAAGAGCTTCGGTGCGCGGTACTGTTAACAATATTGTGAAAACAGTATCCCAATTGCCTGGAAAAATGGATTCATACGATGCTATGATGCTTCGTAATCGTACAATTGAGTATGAATTAGCATTATCTCCAGACAGCTGGTCATATTACCAACCTCAAAATATTATAGACAAATACCGTTTTCCAGCTAATCAAGATGAAAGAGAACGTTATGTAAACACCAACTGGGCAGACGAATTATTCAAAGGTCACGCACTATCCCAAAACAGTAATATAAATATTGCTGGAGGTACCTCAAAAGTAAAATACTTTGCCAGCGCAGATTATTTGTACGAAGGAGATATGTTTAAGCAAAATGATAATAATCGAGGTTACGATGCGGGATATAACTTTAATCGTATCAATGTAAGATCCAATTTGGATTTTCAATTGACACCAACTACCAAATTCTCAACTAACCTTGCTGGATCTCATGGCACGCGCAAAAGTCCATGGGGAGGTGGCAACGATTATTCGTTTTGGATAGCAGCCTATACGGTGGCTCCAGATGTAATATACCCACGCTATTCAGACGGAACATGGGGATATTATCCACCAGATACCCAAGCTGGTATAAACTCTGCTCAGGTCTTAGCTTTATCTGGGGTTCAGCTTACTACGACCAATAGGATCACTTCTGACTTTATGCTAGAGCAAAAATTGGATATGTTTGTCCCAAATCTGACGGCAAGAGGTACTTTTTCATTAGACAACAGCTTCGTCGAGTCTGGAAGAGGTGTTAATGACTTATATAATAATGCACAATCCAAGTGGATTGATCCTGCAACTGGATTAGCGACATACGGGCAAAATATCGATGGAAGCCGGTTTGAATTTGCAGAAGGCATTAACTGGGCGCAACAAGCTGGTAGTGTTAATAACGGAAGTACATATCGTAGGGTGTTTTATCAATTGCAGTTGGATTACAGAACAACTATTGCTGAAAACCACAATTTTACAGCCATGGGATTATTCAACCGTAACCAATATGCTACAGGAAGTGAGCAACCCTATTTCCGTGAAGATTGGGTATTCCGTGCTACCTACAATTTCAAGAACAAATACATGATTGAGTATAACGGTGCTTATACAGGTTCAGAAAAATTCGCACCTGAATATCGATTTGGATTTTTCAATTCTGGAGGTATCGGTTGGTTAGTTTCCGAAGAGAATTTCTTAAAAGATAATTCAGTATTGAATATGTTGAAGCTTAGAGCTTCTGTAGGCGATATTGGTGATGATAATGTTTATGGCAGATGGTTATATCTTACACAATGGACTATGGGCGGCAACTCCCACATGGGAGTTATTGGCGAAGCACCAGAAAGAAGTTCTTATACATGGTTTAAAGAAAACGTTTTGGGTAATCCAAATGTACATTGGGAAAAAGTAAGAAAATTAAACTTTGGAGCTGATTTTGGACTTTTCAACAACCTAATCACGGGTCAGGTCAATATTTTCAAAGATAAAAGAACTGATGTCCTTATTCCAGGGAATAACCGTGCTATCCCAGATTATTTTGGTGTAGCAGCACCAGTTGCCAATTTAGGTATTGTAGAAAATCAAGGTTATGAAGTAGAATTCAAGGTCAACAAAAATATTAATCAAGATTGGAGATTTTGGGGTGATTTGAACTTCACGCACGCAAAAGATAAAGTAATCGAAGGTGATAGCCCTACGCTTTTACCTGAATATCAAAAACTTGAAAACAAACAAATTAGCCAAACGTATACACATGTCAGCGCAGGATATTATAATAGTTGGGATGAATTGTATTCTAGTACACCACATGATAATAATGACCATACTAAAATTCCCGGAAACTATCACATTGTAGATTATAATGGAGATGGGATTATTGATTCAAAAGATAACATTCCATATGCCTTCCCTTCTGTACCACAAAATACCTACAATCTAACCTTAGGATTTGATTATAAAAATCTAAGTGTAATGACCCAATGGTATGGCGTTAATAATGTAACGAGACAAGTAGTATTGGGTAGTTTCGACCGTCAGAGAAACTTAGCCTATTATGAGGGATCGTATTGGTCAAGCACTAATACCAATGCAGATGTTCCTATGCCACGCTGGCTATCTATTGCTAGTAGCTATTCTGCTGCAGATCGCTTTATGCATGATGGATCATATGTGCGTCTAAAAACTGCTGAAATAGCTTATAACCTAACAACGGACAACAGTTTTGTACGCAGATTGGGCTTAAATAACTTGCGCATCTTTTTGAACGGTCATAATTTGTTGTTTTGGTCCAAAATGCCAGATGACAGGGAATCAAATTATGCTGGCACAGGTTGGGCCTCACAAGGAGCTTATCCAACAGTAAAGCGTTTTAATTTGGGTGCTAACATTACATTCTAATCGGAAAGACTTATGAAATACGCTAATTATATTAAAATACTTATTTCTTGTGGAATTTTAGGAACTGCAACCCTATCATCCTGTGAGAAATATTTAGAAAAAGAGGAAGAATCTATTCTTTCTCCTAATGAAGCCTTTAAAAACTTTGTGAATTTTCAAGGATATACGGAAGAATTATACCATTGTATAGTGAATTTTAGTAACAATTATTGGACAAATTCATTCAACTGGGGCGAAGACGAAATTACGACTACAGCAGGAGATTACCATTTCATTCATAAATTAGATAATGGCAATTTTTGGGGATGGCAAGCACAACATGACGGATGGGGAGCTGGTTGGATGGAACAACCTGATTTTTCAACCACTATGGGCGGTGACCGTGCAACTAAAGACTTATGGAATGCGGCATGGTATGGTCTTCGTAAAATAAGTATTGCCTTAGAAAATTTTGATAAAATGACGGAGGCCACCCAAGAAGAACGTAATCTAATTAAAGGACAGCTTTTGTTTTTCCGTGGATGGTTTCACCATAGACTCATGGAATACTTTGGGGGTATGCCTTATATTAATTATGTACTTCCAAGTGACGAAAAATTAACTTTACCTCGTCTAAACTATTTTGAGTGTGCGGATTTAGCTGCTGCTGACTTCCGCGAAGCTGCTGACTTATTACCTATTAATTGGGATGACACCAATGCGGGAAAACGGACATTGGGTAAAAATGCTTTGCGTATTAATAAAATTATGGCTTTAGGCTATTTGGGTAAAAACTATTTGTGGGCAGGCAGTCCATTAATGAATCAAACTGTTACAGGTAATAGAAATTACCATGCGGAGTACTGCAAAAAAGCCGCTGAAGCATTTGGAGAGTTATTATCATTGACTGAAAGTGGAGCTGCTCCTCATAAATTGGTGACCTTTGATAAGTATTATACAAACTTCTATACCATGAGTGAAAACTGGGCCTTACCGGGAAGTTCGGAAGCTATATTTAGAGGTCCATATAATGCGGGCAATGAGACTCATTATGGATTAAGTAAACAATATATACCGCAGTTAGTTTCTGATGGTGATGCTATCAAATTTAATCCTACATCTAATTATGTAAATTATTACGGAATGGCGAACGGTCTTCCTATAAAGGATATCACCAAAGCTGATCCAGAATCAGGATACGATCCAAACTATCCATGGAAAGACAGAGATCCTAGATTCTATAATGATATACTTTTTGATGGAGTAAAAGTTATTAGAGGTACTATATCCAATATTGATGTTACTGAAGACCAAGCTAGATATGCACATTTATACACAAATGGTTCCTACAGAAATATCCAAAATGGATCTCGAACAGGGTATTCATTACGCAAATTTGTGCCGTTAACTGCCAACAAATTTGATAGAGCATATGATTGGGGAACCAATATGAATATTTATGTTCCTTATATGCGACTAGCTGATGTATATCTGATGTATGCGGAAGCTGCATTAATGGGCAATAATAGTATTCAAGGTAAATCTTCTAATTTCTCAAGGACAGCTATTGATGCAGTCAATGTTATACGCGAGCGCGCTGGTGTAGCTCCTGTGCATCAAATATATCAAAGTTCAGTAACTACATTCTTAGATGAATTAAGACGTGAACGCGCTGTGGAATTAGCTTATGAAGGACATCGTTTCAATGATTTGAGAAGGTGGCTTTTATTAATTGAAAGACCATATACTATAAAGACTTCCGTAGAATTTGATCGTTCAGGCCCATTTAATGCGGATGATCCTACACAAAATCGAGTAGTTAATCTACGTGAGAATGAAATCTTGGAGCGTAAACTATCAGCCAAGCACTATTGGTTACCATTAAAGGTATCTGATGTGAGCTTATATCCTGAATTTTATCAAAACCCAGGTTGGTAATTATAGATGACCAATACTTTAAATTATGAAGAAAATGAAGTATAAAAACTTAAAATTAGCGTTGTGCTTGGGTGTGTTAACTGTGGGAGCCGTGGTTTCTCCATGTACCTATCTACATGCACAACAAAATCATATATCACTTTCATCTGCGCACTATACAGATAGTTTGTATACTGATAGTACCGAACTGATTCAAGTCGCTTTCAGAAAAGTTAAAAGACAAGATTTAATGGGCGAAGTAAACGCTGTTAATCTTAATAATTTATTAAATAGAAATTATACCACATATAGTTTAGATAATCTTGATGCTTTTATTTCCGGATACAATGGTAACATCTGGGGAACAGGCGGTTACCTTCTACTAGTGGATGGATTTCCGCGCGACGCAGATAATGTGATGCCGACAGAGATCGAACAAATTTCTGTCATGAAAGGTATTAATGCGGTAGCATTATATGGTAGTAGAGCTGCCAAGGGTGTTATTTACATTACGACCAAACGAGGTAAGGATGATGATCAAAAAATAAATATACGCACGAATGCAGGAATAAATACACCGATCAGCTACCCCAAATACCTAGGTTCAGCGGAATATATGTCGTTGTACAATGAAGCACGTAGAAATGATGGATTGCCAAATCTTTATTCGGATGAGACAATATATCATCATGGAGCAGGTGAGAATCCTTACCGTTACCCAAATCTAGATTACTACTCGTCTGACTATATCAAAAATAGTTATAACAGATACGATGCTACAGTAGAGGTATCCGGTGGCAGTGATAAGACACAATATTATACCAATTTTGGCTATTGGTCGGCTGGTTCACTATTAGACTTTGGTGAAGCTAAAGGTAATACATCCAATCGCTTTAATATGCGTGGTAATATTGATGTACAACTCAATAGCATTATGTCTTTGAACGTCAATGCTGCTGCTAGCTTTTATACTCAAAAAGGCGTTAATACAGATTATTGGGCTGCAGCAGCTACAGGTAGACCGCATCGCTTCTCTCCTCTTATCCCCATCAGTATGCTAGAGGAAAGCGATGAGAATTCGTGGATATATGTCAATAACTCCAATTTCTTGGTAGATGGACAATATCTATTAGGCGGTAGCCAATTGGATCAATCCAATGCTTTTGCGGCTATCTATGCGGGTGGTAATAGCCGTCATATGAATAGACAATTTCAATTTAATACGGGATTGGATTTTGATTTAAAAGGAATAGCTGAGGGACTGTCTTTCCAAACGGCTTTAGCAATTGATTATCAAAATCAATACAACCAATCATATAACAATAATTATGCGGTGTACCAAGCCCTTTGGAACAACTATAATGGTGAAGATTTAATCGGTAGCTTGACAAAATATGGAGATGACCGTCGATCAGGTGTACAAAATATTGGTGGAAGTTCTTATCGTCAAACGTTAGGTCTTACCGGACAATTGAATTATTTCCGTACGTATGACGATGTGCATAATGTGTCAGCAATCCTCTTAGCAAATGCTTTCCAAATTGGACGATCAGCAGAATATCACAAGCAAAGTAATGCAAATTTAGGACTTCATATTGGGTATAATTATGCAAAGAAATATTATGCAGATTTCAGTAGTGCATTACCGCATTCAGCGAAGCTACCAGAAGGAAAACGGAAATCTTTTTCTCCTACATTATCTCTAGCTTGGCGATTAAGTGAAGAAGACTTTATGAAAGGTGGAATTTTTAACAACATCCGTCTAAAAGCCTCAGCTGGTATTGTTAATACTGATTTGGATATTGAAGAGTTCTATTTATATCAAGGCTATTATACATTTAATAATGCGGCTTGGTATAGCTGGCGTGATGGTGAATTGGTACACACGTTCGATAGATTCCGTGGAGAAAATAAAGATATGCGTTATCCACAACGTAGAGAATTTAGTGTTGGATTTGAAGCAAGTATGTTCAATAATTTAATTAGTTATAATGCTACATACTTCTACAACCAAATAAATGGACTTCTTGTACAGCCATCTACTTTGTATCCAATGTACTTTATGTCTTATTGGCCTGTTTATTCGGATATGCCGTTTGTTAATTATAATAATGATGAGCGCAGAGGTGTAGATTTTGGATTAAACATTAACAAATCATTCGAAAATAGCAACTTATCCTTTGGTTTAACAGGTTTGTACTACGATACAAAAGCAAGTAAACGTGATGAATTGTATGAATATGACTATCAAAATCGTACTGGCAAACCTTTAGATGCAATTTGGGGACTTCAAAGCAACGGTTTTTATAAAGACCAAGCTGATATTGACAACTCTGCTGTGGGTACTTTTGGAGAAGTAAAGCCTGGCGATATTAAATATATTGACCAAAATGGCGATGGAACAATTGATGATCGAGATCAGGTTTATCTAGGAAAAGGCGGTTGGGCTGGTGCTCCATTCTCCTTGGGCTTCAATCTTACAGCAAAATGGAAAAACTTAACATTATTTGCTGTAGCAACGGGTCGCTATGGCGCAAATGCGTTACGTAATAATTCTTATTTCTGGGTAGATGGTGAAGACAAATATTCTGAAATGGTACGTAATCGTTGGACTCCTGAAACAAGTGTAACAGCCTCATATCCAAGGCTAACAACAACGAATAGTGACAACAACTTTAGAAGTTCAGATTTCTGGATGTACAGAACCAATCGTTTTGATTTAAGTAAAATACAGGTTTCCTATGATTTTCCTAAATCAATATTGGGCAAGGGAATTCTTCGTGAGTTGGGTGCTTATGTAAATGGTTTTAACCTATTGACTTTTGCTGAAGAAAAAGAAACAATGGAATTATCTATTGGTAGTGCACCACAGACAAGGTTTTTCAATTTTGGGGTGAAAGCATTATTCTAAAACTAGATTAAAAGAAAAAGACAATGAAAAAATTACTAATCATATTAGGTGTGACATCAGTCATTTCATTCACGTCTTGTGAAGACATGTTTACACCTGCCATTGAGAATATTTTGGATATTGAGACGGCATACGATAGACCATTATACGCACAAGGACTCTTGCTTAATGGATACACTAGAGTTCCAAGCAATAGCTGGTCATTTAATGATGTCGCAACAGACGATGCTGTCACAAATGACCGAGCGTCCAACTTCTTGAAAATAGCTACTGGGCAATGGACAGCAATGAATAATCCTTTGGAACAATGGCGTAATAGTAGATCTGCTATACAGTATATTAATAACTTTTTATCCATTAATGATAAAGTAGCTTGGGCTTCTACCGAAAATGTGACAACGATGTTTAATGACCGAATGAAAGGTGAAGCATATGGACTACGTGCCTTATTTATGTTCCATTTGCTACAAACACATGGTGGAAAAACAAGCAGTGGTGAAGTGTTAGGTATTCCTATTGTATTGGAATATGAAACCTTAGACTCTGACTTCAATAAGCCTAGAGCCACTTTTGATGCTACTATGCAGCAAATTTATGACGATTTGCAAAGAGCTGAAGACCTATTGCCATTAGACTTTGAAGACATTAATTCTTCAGCACAGATTCCTTCAAAATATCAAGAAATGGGAATTTCTGTTGATGATTATAACCGCGTGTTTGGTTCTCACTTTAGACTACGTGTTTCAAAACGTATCGTACAGGCTATTCGTGCTAAAGCAGCATTATTAGCGGCTAGTCCTGCATTCAATGACGGGAATGCCAATAAATGGATTGAAGCGGCGAATCATGCTGGTCAAGTCATTCAACAAAAAGGGGGGGCGGTAGGAATAGATGCTCAAGGGGCATTATTCTACCTAGCGAATAGTGTTGATCAAATGACTGAGGGCAAAAATACTTCTGAAATACTTTGGCGTGTGGATAGAGGTGGTGTTAGCTCTGATTTGGAAGCCGATCATTTCCCTCCTACTTTATTTGGTCGCGGACGTATTAATCCAACACAAAATCTAGTAGATGCTTTTCCTATGGCAAATGGTTATCCAATTAGCGAGGGTGCTAGTGGATATAACGCAAACAATCCTTACGAAAACCGTGATCCTAGACTAACAAATTACATTCTTGTAAATGGTGGTATTGCGGGCGTAAATAATACGGCAATTAATACTGCATTAAATAGTCCTACAAATGATGGTCTGAATAAAGTCGAAACATCTACACGTACTGGATACTATATGCGTAAACTTTTGCGTCAGGATGTTAATCTTAATCCTTCAAACGTATCGGGTCAATACCATGTAACGCCAAGATTGCGTATGACAGAAATATACCTTGCCTATGCTGAAGCAGCAAATGAAGCTTGGGGACCAACTGGAACTGGCACTTTTACGTTTTCCGCTTATGATATTATCAAAGCTATTCGTATTCGCGCAGGAGTCGGGACTAATAATGGTGATCCTTATTTAGAGCAAATTAAAAATAACAAAGATCAGATGCGTCAATTAATTCGTAATGAGAGAAGATTGGAGCTATGCTTTGAAGGTTTTAGATTCTGGGATTTGCGCAGATGGAATGAAAATCTAACAATCCCTGCACGTGGTATGAGTATTTCAAATAACACATACGATATTATTACTGTAGAAAATAGAGTATTTGAACCTTATATGCAGTACGGACCTATTCCTTACAGTGAAATATTAAAGTATAATAACCTTCAACAAAATAATGGTTGGTAACATTTCAAACTTGATAACATGAAAAGAATATTTATTATTTATACGACCTTATTGTTGGCTATTACAAGCTGCAAAAATCAAGAGTGGGAATTCCCTGATAACGAATACCAAACAGTGTACTTTGCTTACCAATATCCTGTACGTACAATCACTATGGGTGAAGATGTCTTTGATACATCACTTGACAATCAAGGTAAAATTAATGTAATGGCAACTACAGGTGGTGTTTATAGCACAAAAG
>JAZQRD010000006.1:0-13095 GCA_045629405.1 Sphingobacterium sp.
CATATATTTTTAAATCTAAATTTAATACGGATCTATTTTATGTATCTGGTGTTGGTTTTGATTATATTTCATCTGATAAACACTTTTTTTATGACAAAGCCCTTAAGTCTATAACACAACTAGATTCAAAATATTATGCACTGGCTACTAGTTCTGATATTCTACTTTTTAGATCAAAGTTTTCGAAGAATATTAAGTCTTCTTGGGACAGTATTTTTGAGAAACGGAATATTGGACTTGATTATATATCCATAAATAATAGCAAACGTTCAAAAGCAATAGCCTATTATGAAAACCTTAAAAGAATTTACTTTCTTACAAATATTGGTTTATTCTATATAGACGAGAATGGACAAGAACATGAAGTATTGAACGATAGCAAACCTATCGTAGCAGAACGCATATATTTTTTGAATGAAAAGCTTTACATACTAGGGTTCAATGGTAATCTTTGGGAGTATAATCATTCTGAACTGATGTTATTGAAAAATATAACCAGTCCTATACTCAACTTCAAAGGATTCAATGAAGACATAATTCTTAAAACAGCAAATGGTTTTCAGCTCTATAATACCCGTACAAAACAAGTTAGAGTATTAAAAACAAATTTGCAATCATACTCTATAAATGATTTTACATCTGATAGTCTTGGCAATGTACTTGCAACTACTCACATGGGAATAATACCACTTTTAGATGATATTGATATCAGGAATTCAAGATCGAATAGCTTTAAACTAACCAAGGTATATATAAATGGAGAATCACAGAACATAAAAAACAGTTATCGACTAGCGCATGATGAAAACAATATACAGATACATTTTGCTTATTTAGATTTTAGCGATCCAAATCCTCCATCCTTCTCATATAGGTTAAATAACGGCTTATGGGAATCATTACCATCTGGTAGCCAGAATTTACAGTTTCATGAGTTGGCATCAGGGTCTTATGATGTCGACATTCAGATGGATAATGGGGTTATTTTATATAATATGCAGCTTGTCATTGATTCACCCTTTTGGCAAACATGGCTGTTTTACATACTTCTGTGTTTTGTAGTTTTCATAGTAGTCTACGGATATTTTACATATAAACGGAAGATTTTAAGAAATGAGATCTTATTACTTGAAGACAAAATTAAGCTAGAAAAAGAATTAGGTCGATCCATACTCACTAGTGTAAAGGCACAAATGAATCCACATTTTTTCTTCAATGCATTAAATTCAATTCAAGCTTTTATGTATAAAAATGATAATAAACAAGCAATTAATTATCTTTCAAAATTTTCAAAATTAACACGTTTAATACTAACACAAACAGATCTAGAGCACATTAGATTAAGTGATGAAGTAAATATGTTGAAGCTTTATCTGGATCTTGAGTCATTAAGAAGTAATCATACTTTTATATATAATTTCAGTATAGACAAAGAGATTGATAGCAATGTTGTGTATTTACCACCAATGCTAATACAACCTTATGTAGAAAATTGTATTAAGCATGGATTTATGATAACACCTGCTGATGCTCAAATTAATATTCATTTTGAGGTAAAAAACATACATTTAATTGTTAAAATAATGGATAATGGCATTGGATTAAAGAAAGCTATAGAATTAAGAAATTCGGAAAGTAATTCGTTTTCATCTAATGCCAATCAACGTAGATTAGATATATTGAATAAAGCGCTAAATATTGATGTGTCTGTACGCTACGATGAAATTTTAGATTCAAAACAAAATTGTGTTGGAACTTCTGTAACACTACATATACCTATAAAAATAAATTATGAAAACATATAAAGCAATCATAGTTGATGATGAATATCTAGCACGAGAAATGCTTCAACATATGATACAATCATTAGAGCTACCTATCCAAATTGTAGCGTTATGTGCCGATCTTCCAGAAGCGATTAAATCAATAAATATACATAAGCCAGATCTTGTTTTACTAGATATCGATATGCCTAGATTTACTGGTCTTGAAATAAGCTCATTTTTACCGAAAATCGATTTCGAAATCATTTTTACTACTGCTCATCAACATTACGCAATTAATGCTATAAAAATAGGTGCAATAGACTATCTACTTAAACCAATTGATATAGATGAATTAAAGTTATGTATTAACAAGGTTGTTTATAAACTAGATTGTCAAGATGTTACAGAGAAAATATCATGCGATAGACTTTTAGTAAATACAATACAGCATGTTCATTTAATTGACTATAATAAAATTTTATATTTAAAAGCTGAAGGTGCGTATACTAAAATTGTCACTACGCAAGGTGAAATAACCGCAAGTAAAAATCTTAAACATTACGAAGATTTGCTGATAAATAGATCTTTATTCATAAGAATTCACAAGTCTTATATCGTAAATAAGAGCAAGATTATACTTATAAATAAGGTCAAACAACAAGCTATATTGGAGAATGATGAGGCTATCCAAATCGCTCAAGAAAGATTTGATAAACTATTACAACATGAATAGAGTTCAAACTTAATTTTACATCGAATGTCATTAGGTAAAATTAATGCTGTAGTTCATAAAGTAGAGTTGTTACTTAATGAAAGCTGTATTGACATGATTAAACTGTAAAGATAACTTTGCTTCATTTAAAGCAATTCAGTTTAACATTTATCTAATTATGAAAGTTAAGATTCTAAAATTAAGTTTTATAGTGCTGAGCACTATAGCATGTATTTTTTCATGTGCAAAGAGTGAGTCAGAAGATGGCGGAACTATACCTTCGATTTCATCAATAAATATCAATCCAAATAGTTTAGAATTATTATTAGGCGATAGTTCTATAATATCGGTTGTCCATACACCAAGTACAGTCTCAGCTCCATCATACGAATGGAGTTCTGCAGACGCTACTATAGCAACAGTAGAAAAGGGTAAAGTAAAAGGATTGAGACTCGGTGAGACGACAATTACAGCAAAAATCCCTAATTCTACTATCAAGAGTGAAGTTCGTGTGAAAGTTCTCCCAATTGGTCCTGCAAACTTAAATCTAAATTTAGCTAGTCATAACTTAGCAATAGGCGAAAAAGTAAAAATGAATTACGAGATTCTACCAGCAAATACAACTGGCAAGGAAAACTTAGTTGTGGAGTGGTCAAGTGACAATTCTAGCGTTGCTACAATTGATAATACTGGTGAGGTTACAGCTATCGCAATTGGTACAGCTACTATTACTGGAAAAATTAAGGACACTAATATCACAAAAAAGATAGAAATAAACGTAACGCCAGTTGGAGTTCAATCAATTACATTAAATGCAAGCAGTGGTACTTTAAGCATTGGAAATTCAGTTTCATTAACGGCTAATGTACTACCAGTAAATGCAACTAACAAAACGGTAACATGGACTTCTTCTAATAATACCGTGGCAACCGTAAATGCAGCTGGAATTGTGAACGCTAAAGCTTTAGGTACAGCTATTATCACAGCTACTTCAGAAGATGGTAACAAGACTGCAACATACACATTAACAGTAAGTGCTATTAATGTAACCGGTGTAACATTAAATGCAACTTCTGGTACTTTATCAGTAGGTCAAACACGCCAGCTTACTGCGACTATTGCACCGCTAAATGCTACTAATAAACAAGTGACATGGACTTCTTCTAATACAAATATTGCAACTGTTTCATCTAACGGTATAATTAAAGCTGTTGCTGCAGGTTCAGCTACAATTACAGTTAAATCAGTTGACGGTAACAAAACTGCCAATTTCAACCTTACGGTTAGTCCTATAGCTGTAACCGGTGTAACATTAAATGCTACTTCTGGCACATTAAATATAGGGCGAACACTACAATTAACAGCAAATGTAACACCTACTAACGCAGCTAATAAACAAATTACATGGTCTACATCAAATGCTAACGTAGCAACAGTTTCATCTAATGGTTTGATTACTGCTGTTGGAATTGGTTCTGCAATTATTACAGTAAAAACTTCTGATGGAAATAAAACTGCAAACTATACTGTAACCGTTTCTGGAATTGATGTACAATCACTTTTATTGACAATTAATAATGATAATATTGAGGTTGGACAGACAAGCCAGCCGACTGTTCTGATTCAGCCTACAAATGCTACCAATAGAAATTTAACTTGGACGTCATCAAATACTTCAGTGGCAACTATTAATCCGTCAACTGGATTAATTACGGCAGTTGCTACAGGCACGACTATACTAACAGTAAGATCGAACAACGGAAAATCCGTATCTAAAGAAGTTCGTGTAAGAGCTATGACAATTTCAGCACTGGAATTAAACGTACATAGACTAGACTTATTAATAGGTGATAGATACAAGCTGGCCGCTACCCCAACCCCAAGAAATGCTTCAATAAATGATCTACATTGGGAATCATCTGTACCAGGGGTGGCTACAGTAGACCAACAAGGAAATGTAACAGCTGTCGCTAATGGTACGACTACAGTTCGTGTAAGCATAGCGCCTGGTAGTAGAGTATATAAACAGATTGAGGTGTCAGTTCAAAATGCACAAACTACTTTTAAGCTTACTCAGGCTAAGGGAATAATTCAATTAGTTGGTAACAGAATCGATTTGAACTGTACAATTTCATTAAGCAACCCGACATCTGAAAGCATAACCTATGCAGGTTTCGTCGTGAAAGATGCTAATAATAATATTAAATCTACTGTAAGTGCAAATTCAACAATTACACCTGGTGGTGGTATAGGTTTTAGTTACTTATTAACAAATTTCAATGGTACCTTTACAATGTACGTGAAGATTATTTATAAAGGAACAACATATGAAATGCCTATTGATTTGAAACGTGGGGCATAAAATAATTTAAGTTGGAATAATATAAAAGTTAGGTGTTCAGTAGTATATAAACTGAACACCTAACTTTTTTTATTGATTAATCTTTATTTATAATGTACATTTTTATGAATGATGCTTATTATAGATTATTATACTACGATATTTCATGATGCTCTTCATCATATTTACTAAAAACAAGCCCGACTCGATGGGCACCGAGCCGGACTAAACCATTATTAGAAATAAATACTGAGGATGTACTTTATAAAACTTCGCCGTGTTGAGTGATGTCTAACCCTTCAATTTCTTCTTGCTCAGACACACGCAAAGGTGTAATCCAATCTGTCACTTTCAATAAGATAAAGGCTAATATGAGTGTGAAGGCAGTTGCTCCTACTAACCCAACAGTATGCGCAATGAACAAATCTGTTTCACCGTAGAATAAACCATTCACCTCCACTACATCATTAATAGAATTGTGTGCAAATACGCCAGTTAATAACATGCCAACCATACCACCAACACCATGACTTGGAAATACATCTAGGGTATCATCTAATTTGGATTTGGTACGCCATGCTATACATATGCGGCTTATAATTGCGGCTACTGAACCAATTACTAGTGAGTGTGGAACTGTTACAAATCCAGCCGCAGGAGTAATAGCCACAAGACCTACAACTACGCCAATACATACCCCCATAGCAGAAGGCTTGATGCCACGAGCAGCATCAAAGAATATATATGTTAATGCAGCAGCACCTGAAGCCGTAGATGTCGTAGCCAATGCTGTAGCTGCTAATTGTGAGGCAGAGAATGCTGATCCTGCATTAAAACCAAACCATCCAAACCAAAGCATGCCTGTACCTAATAATACATAACTAATGCGCGCAGGATTGTGCTCTTTAAATTCTTTTCCACTCTTTAAATAAATCGCAGCTGCTAGGGCAGTAAGACCTGCCGACATGTGTACAACTGTACCTCCAGCAAAATCCAGTACACCCATTTTAAATAATACACCATCAGGATGCCACGTAGCATGGGCCAATGGTGCATAAATAAATACAAAGAATAAACCTATAAATAATACATATGATGTGAATTTAATACGTTCAGCAACTGCACCTGTTATGAGTGCCGGTGCAATAATTGCAAATTTAAGCTGATACATTGCGAATAGAGTGAACGGTATGGTAGGAGCTCCTTCCCAAGGTTGACCATCGATGACGCCTTTAAACATAAAATATGTCATTGGATCGCCAATTACACCTCCTATTGAATCACCAAATACTAATGAAAATCCAAATACAACCCAAAGTACTGCTACTACTGCCATACATATGAAACTTTGAAGCATAGTAGTTATTACATTCTTTTTTTTGACCATGCCTCCATAAAAATAGGCTAATCCTGGTGTCATAATTAAAACCAAGGCCGCTGAAGCTAACATCCAAGCTATATCAGCACCATTATATTCATATTTTACTTCGGAATTGGGTAATGATGGATTGAAAAAAGCAAGAAAAACCAAAATAGCGATAAATAAAAGAGGTAAATAAGATTTCTTTCCAGATAAACTCATGTTTTTGATAGGTTATTTGTTAATATTTCTCAAATAAAGAGTTTATTTATAATAAAAGCAACTATAATTTATAATTTTCTCATGTTATTTTAAATTTCTATGAAAATAATATAAAATAACACGAATTATGATGGTAATTTATGAATTACAGGCTCTTTGAAAATGTGAATGTGCAATCAATTTATGAATAGCAATTAACTTTATAGTCGTCAAGCTATTTTGACTAACTTTAAGTTATGGATGAGCTATTTAAAATTTATAAAGTCAATACTGCTGAAGCAATTCGTATCAGTCAAAGTCAAAATGAGCCGCACCAACATCATTTTGAAGAGCTTGTGATTGGTTTGCAAGGTCAGTTAGAACATTTTATAGACTACAAGGTTGAATTACAAGATGCACCATTCATCTCTTTTGTAACTAAAGGAAAAATTCATCGAATTAATCCAATACCAGTTAATAATATGTTGGATTTTTGGGTTATTCGTTTTAAAAGTGAGCTTATTCCTGAAACTACATTTCAGCTTTATAATTATTATCATGATCAATCAAATATCAAATTAGATAGCTTATCGAAACTTAATAGATTGGATACAATATGTAGTATTATATTTGAAGAATATAATCAAGCTAATATAGATTTAGCCATTATAAAAGATCTATTAACAGTATTATTTTCCATGATTGAAGTGGAACGTAGACGAATTCATAATTCAACAAAAAACTTAATTTCAAACCAGAATTTAATATTTAAGAACTTTCTTGTTATACTTGAAGAGAATTATAGCCGTAATGAAGGGGTGCAGTTTTATGCTGAAAAATTATTTATGACGTCTAAATCATTAAATATAATTACGCAGAATATATTACATCAATCTGTATCTGAAATTATTGAAACACGAAAATTGATAGCAGCTAAGAATCTCCTTTTTTCTACCGAATTATCTATAGCAGAGATTGGATTTGAATTAGGCTACAGTGATAAATCATATTTTACATCTGTTTTTAAGAAAAAATCCGGACAAACACCGACTCAATTTAGAAAAGATATGAGGAATATTTTTTCTTAAAACAATACATTTTGGCTAAATATTTATACCTGTTATACACCTGAGTTTTTGATATTTGTATCATCATTATAAAATAGAAAATAATGGAAGACATGAACAGAAAACAATTTTTAGCAGCAGCGGCAGCTCTTCCTCTTACTGGAGCAGCTGTCAAACTGAGCTCATTACATAAATTTGTTGATGAATTGGACAATAGTAGTAAGATGCCCGTATTGTTTTTAGGCCACGGTAGCCCTATGAATGCTATTGAAGAAAATGAATTTGTAAATGGGTTTCGCAAAATTTCCACTCAAATTGAGAAGCCTAAGGCTATTTTGGTGATTTCTGCACATTGGGAAACACGAGGGACCTTTGTGACAGCTATGGAAAATCCAGCAACTATACATGATTTTGGAGGATTTCCTCAAGCGCTATTTGATGTACAGTATCCTGCACCTGGTTCACCAGAGTTAGCACATCTAACTAAAGATATCATCAACTCAACAGAAGTTCATCTTGATGATAAATGGGGACTAGATCACGGTTCATGGTCTGTTATCAAGCACCTCTATCCGGATGCTGATGTGCCTATAGTGCAAATGAGTATTGATTATACACAACCTCCAGCTTATCACTATGCATTAGCTAAGGAATTGGCTTCACTAAGGCATAAAGGTGTACTAATTGTAGGATCAGGTAATAATGTTCATAATCTTCGCATGGTATCTTGGCAACACTTAAACAGTGTGGGTTATGCGTATGATTGGGCTAAAGAGGCTGATGACAAAATGAAAGAATTTTTAAGAGATGGTAATCACTTACCATTAATTGAGTATTATAAGCAGGGCAAAGCTTTTGAACTAGCAATTCCTACTCCAGAACATTTCTTACCCATGATTTATAATCTTGCACTTCAAGAGAAAAATGAGGATATATATATCTTCAATGATAAACCAGTCGCTGGCTCATTAGCTATGACTTCATTTAAAATTGGTTAAAATAGCTATTAAAAATACAAAGCTCCTATAAAACATTTTCAAAGGAGCTTCGTATCACAAAATTAAGAATTATTCCTCTTCTAAATATATGCTGTGCACTACAAATCGGATGTTAGCCGAAGGTACAAGCATGTCGTCTACATCTTCTGAATCGATAGGATACAATGTATCTACTTCTCCTCCATCAATAAGTTCGGAATCAGGGATTAATTCGAAGAATGTGATTCCATTAACTACAGAAAGTTCTTCGACTTTTATATAGGATACCTCTTGTTCTACCCAATTATTATGTATTTCTTTAGTGAAAAGTTGATATGGATTTTCTTTATCTGACATTGTGTAAATTTAGTAAAACTTATAGCAATAATAAACGCAATAAATATTTAACATAATTAAAATTATAAAGACATTATATCGACGTTTCAATTAAGGTATCTAAAGTGTATATATATATTCGTTAGAATTTGAAACCTACAACCCAGTAATTTTCAAAGAACCAAATATTTTGTTGTGCTTTATCTATTCCATTACGTCCGGTTGTACGAATATTATTTAAATCAGTAAAACCGGTTTTGAAACTACCTTGTAGATACAGCCATTTTGTAAAGTGATACTGAAGACCAGCTTTAGCTGCAAAACCATATCCTGCAACATTCCAATAGTGATTTTTTCCTTCACCGAACAAACTAACATCAGATCTAGGAACTAAAAGCCCAGCCTCTACTCCTACTTCCGTATTTAATGACTTTTTTCCAGAACTAGAAACCCATATATCGTCATATCGTTCTAAGCCAATTGCTGCAAAATTATACCCATCCGTATGCTCAAATGTTAGCATTGCCGAGTCAACTTGAATACTCTCTCCGTTATAAACTCCTGCACGATCTCCTGTAGCAATACCTGGGCTTGATATTTCTTGATCTATGAAGCCTTTAATTCTTACAGTTTGTGGGATATCTACCACATATTTCATATGATCCCAACCAAGACTGACGCTATAATTGTCTTTTATAAAATATCCAAAATGGAAATTAAATTGAGGTATACTTAGTCGAGCAGGATCAAAATACGTAGAACCGAATTTAGTAGGTCGGTCTGCTGCAGCTACATCCAGTAGTGTAAAATTATAACCTGGACCAGAGAAATTTATATCTGATTTAGCATATGAACTAAAATTATATCCCCAATGTGCAAATATCTTACCTTTATTACTTTTGGTTCTTATATTTTTTGGATTAAAAATACTTTTCGCTACAACCTCTCCATTTTCTTGATTAAGATTTGAATTTTGAGCCTCAACCGCTCCATTTACCCCTAATAGCAAAAATATTGCTACTATCAATTGTTTATGCATCTATGTGATTTAACTAAAGAAAACCCAGCAACAAGGTGTTACTGGGTAAGTATAAAAATTTGTTTAAATATTATGCTTGATTTTGACGAATGATATTTAGTGCACCACCAGCTTTAAACCATTCAATTTGTTGTAGATTATAGGTATGATTTACATAAATACTTTCTGATGTACCATCAGCATGGTTTAAAACTAATGATAATGGAATGTTCGGCGCAAAATCTTTTAATCCAACAATATCAATAATATCATCTTCTAAGATTTTTTCATAATCATCTTTATTATCAAAAGTCAATGCTAACATTCCTTGTTTTTTCAAATTTGTCTCATGGATACGTGCAAAAGATTTAACTAGTACGGCACGCACGCCCAAATGACGAGGCTCCATAGCAGCGTGTTCACGTGATGAACCTTCTCCATAGTTTTCGTCACCAACAATAATTGTACCTATTCCAGCTGCTTTGTATGCACGCTGTGTAGATGGAACTGTTCCATACTCACCGGTTAGTTGATTTTTGACTGTATCTGTTTTATCGTTGAAGAAATTAACCGCTCCGATTAATAAATTGTTGGAGATATTGTCAAGGTGACCACGGTATTTTAGCCAAGGACCAGCCATTGAAATATGGTCGGTAGTTGTTTTACCTTTTGTCTTAATCAATAATTTCAATCCTTTCAAATCTGTATTTTCCCAAGGAGCAAAAGGATCTAACAGTTGTAGGCGATCTGAGGTTGGAGAAACGGCGACTTGTATTTCTGATCCATCTTCAGCCGGCTCTTGATAACCTGCATCTTCAACGTCAAAACCCTTTGATGGTAATTCGTCACCAGAAGGTGGGTCTAATTTTACTTGCTCACCATTTTTATTGGTCAACGTATCTGTAACCGGATTAAAACCTAGATCTCCTGATATAGCAATGGCGGCCACCATCTCTGGTGAAGTTACAAATGCATAGGTATTCGGGTTACCATCAGCACGTTTAGCAAAGTTTCGATTAAAAGAATGAACAATTGTATTTTTCTCTTGTTTGTCTGCACCAGCGCGATCCCACATACCAATACATGGACCACAAGCATTGGTAAATATTGTAGCATTAAGATCCTCGAAAGTTTTCAATAAACCATCACGATCTGCTGTATAGCGTACTTGTTCTGAACCTGGATTGATACCAAATTCTGCTTTTGTTACTAGGCCCTTATCAATAGCCTGTTTAGCAATTGATGCAGCGCGAGCCAAATCTTCATAAGAAGAGTTTGTACAAGACCCGATTAATCCCCACTCTACTTTATTAGGCCAACCATTTTTAGCTGCCTCTTCACGCATACGTGATACAGGTGTATATAGATCCGGTGTAAAAGGACCATTCAACGATGGCTCTAATTCCGAAAGATTAATTTCAATAATTTGATCAAAGTATAATTCAGGATTAGCATATACTTCTGGATCTGCTGTCAAATGATGTCTGATTGTATTAGCAGTATCGGCTACTTCTTCACGACCTGTAGCACGTAAATAACGCTCCATAGAATCATCATAACCAAATGTAGAAGTCGTTGCACCGATCTCTGCTCCCATGTTACAAATGGTACCTTTACCTGTACAAGAAAGTGACTCAGCACCATCACCAAAATATTCAACAACAGCCCCAGTACCACCTTTTACAGTTAAAATACCAGCCACTTTTAGGATGACATCTTTTGGAGAAGCCCAACCAGACAATTTTCCTGTAAGTTTAATACCAATCAATTTAGGGAACTTAAGTTCCCATGGTAAACCTGCCATCACATCACATGCATCAGCCCCACCAACACCAATAGCCAACATACCAAGACCACCTGCATTTACAGTATGTGAGTCTGTACCAATCATCAATCCTCCAGGGAAAGCATAATTTTCAAGTACAACTTGATGTATAATACCCGCACCAGGCTTCCAAAACCCAATACCATATTTATTTGATACTGAACTTAAAAAGTCAAACACTTCAGAGCTTTCATTTTTTGCACGATTTAAATCTTGTGCAGCTCCTTCTTTTGCTTGAATCAAGTGATCACAGTGAACTGTTGATGGTACAGCCACTTTAGCACGACCAGCTTGCATAAATTGCAATAATGCCATCTGTGCGGTCGCATCTTGCATGGCTACGCGATCTGGCGCAAAATCAACATAAGACTTACCTCGCTCATATGCTTCAGTTGCATTTCCATCCCATAAGTGAGCGTACAAAATTTTCTCTGATAACGTTAAAGGTTTATTTACAATCTTACGAGCTGCTTGAATACGCTCATCATATTGTGCATATACCTTTTTAATCATGTCTATATCAAAAGCCATATTTATCTGATTTATTGTTTACTTAAATTGATAATCTAATTTACAACTATTTTTGAAAAATAAAGTTTGAAAATTGTCATATACATTATTTAAAACTAATCTAAGTCGAATTGGTTTTAATTATTAAATAAAGAATTGATACCAATCAAATAATAATATACAGCAAAATGTCCGAATTCTTTCTACCACATACTATCCTATAGTTAGTATTCTTTTTGTCTTTATTGTAAGCTTGATTGCGCAAGTTATTTTTTAGTTCATAACAAAGTACATTATAGCAACTCAAATGGTAAGTTTAACACAATAACGTCTATTCAATAACAAAAGAGCCAAAACAGTTTCCTGCTTCCAACCCTATTGCTATCTTGCTATTTACAAAATCTTGCTTAGGTGTTACTCTAATTGAATTAGCATTTACGCGCTCGATGATGAAATATTCATTATCCCAAATAAATGTGGCATTTTCATACTTAATCTGTGAATTTTTATCGATTAACTTTCCATCTACTGAAGCTTCAGCCAGCCACCATTCTTTATGTCCTTTTACATCGACCGAATATACTTTTGCTGATTCTTGTTGATAAGGTTTTTCAATTTTAAATTGAAAAGGCGTACTACACTTTCCTATTATTTCTTCCTTACATGAACCTAATAGAAACAGTGATAGGATAACAAAAAGATATCTCATAATTGACAAGTTTAAAAATTAAGATATAAAAAAATTAAGATATAAAAAAGCGAGGCTATCCTCAGATGAGAATAGCCTCGCTATATATAAAAGATACGAAGTACCTAATTATTTTGTAGGGATTGGAGCAAACTTCGTTAAGTTAATTCCTTTCACTGCAGCTTTGTACTCTTCGATTGAAGGGATACGACCTAAGATTGCTGATAATACAACTACTGGAGTAGACGCTAATAAAGACTCACCTTTTTTACCATCTCTGTCCTCTACTACACG
>JAZQRD010000007.1:0-6301 GCA_045629405.1 Sphingobacterium sp.
GCCGTTTCCAGCAGTACTCCCTTGCGGAGTGATGCAAAGATAGAACTTTTAATCCCATAATTGCAAATGAAAATAGCTTTTATTCCTAGAAAATATGGTAACTCGCTATGGGAATGTATTATAGTTTTATTAATCTAGATATCATTGATCAAAATATAGTCTGAAACAGGTATCCACAATTAATATCACTCTTATATTATCAAACTCATAACTCTAATAAATAACGCAAAATAAATTTTCAGAAGTTGAGTACGTATATTACTATTGCAAAAAGAAATCATAGGATATTTGGTATTAGTCTGCTAATTTTAGCTAACATCATCAAAGCAAAGAAATTTAGTTATTCATATGGATATTATATACAGTATTGATCTTTTAGGAACCATGGTGTTTGCCATATCCGGTGCTATGGCTGCCAATCGAAAAGGAATCGATGTGTTTGGTGCCACTTTTATGGCTTTTGTCACGGCTATAGGGGGTGGATCATTGCGCGATACGTTTCTGAATATACGTCCAGTATGGGTAGAAGACGGAAACTACTTGATTGCGATCTTTATTGGGGTATTCATTTCTATTATTTTTAATAAGCATCTGTATAGTCTTGCGAAGACTTTAACTTTATTTGATGCGATAGGAATTGGTTTTTTCACGGTCGTGGGAACACAAAAATCATTAGACTATGGTAGCAGTTCGATTGCTGCCATCATGCTCGGTATGTTTTCGGCATCACTTGGTGGTGTGATACGTGATGTCTTGATGAAAGAAACACCATTGATACTCCGAAAAGAAATATATGCGTCTGCATGTCTTTCCGGAGCATTGGTATTTGTATTACTAGAAAACTTTTTTGATGATAACGGCTGGAATGCCTTTATCAGTGCATCTTTTGTTTTTATTATCCGAATAATATCAGTCAAATACAATTTATCATTACCTGCTGTAGAAGAGGTCGAAGATAAATCAACTACTAAAATAGTTTAAAGAACCGCTAACAGTTTTTCAAATGCCATACCGCGTGAGGCTTTCAGAAGAATAAAGCTATCCTTTATGGATCCTACTTCCTGTTCAGCGTCTGCTGTTGTAGGAAAAAATTGTGCTTGATCAGATTTATGTTTATAGAACTCTTTACCAACGAAAATTAAACGATCAAAATTTGAAGCGAGTGCGTTATTAACTAACTTTTGATGTTCTTTATAGGATTCTTCACCCAACTCAAACATATCACCTAATATTACAACTTTATTATCTGCTGAAATAACAGACATATTCTCTAATGCTGCAACCATACTACTCGCATTAGCATTATAAAAATCTGCTACTATTGTATTCTTTTCTGTCTTCGTAATTTGAGATCTATTATTTTTTGGAACATAATTTTCAATACCCGTATTAATTTGCTGAGGTGATAAATCGAAAAATAATCCTACCGAAACCGCAGCTAAAATATTCTCCATATTATAAGAACCTGTAAGATGAGTTTTTACAACATGTTCTGCTGAATTATCCTTTTGTCTCCATTTGATGGATAAATATGGATCTGCTACAATCAGTTTTCCAATAATTTCATTCAAATCTGTAAATCCATAAGATAAAGTACGTTCGAATGTACGTGAAGATGCCATTTCTATAAGATGTTGATTATCACCTTGGATAAATAGCGTACCATTATTAGCTTGTAGGTAGTCATACAATTCGCCTTTAGTTTTTTTCACTCCTTCGAATGAGCCAAATCCCTCCAAGTGCGCTTTGCCAACATTGGTAATAAGACCACAATCTGGCTGAGCGATATTTGACAACAAAGCAATCTCTCCAATATGATTAGCACCCATTTCTATGACAGCCATTTCATATGTACTATCAATAGATAACAACGTCAATGGCACACCTATGTGATTATTAAGATTACCTTGTGTAGCGTAAGTTTTAAATTTTTGAGAAAGCACTGCATATAGCAATTCTTTGGAAGTAGTCTTACCATTAGTACCTGTGATACCAACGATGGGAATTTGTAATTGTTGGCGATGATACTTTGCTAAATCTTGCAATGCGGTTAATACATCATCGACTAATAAGTAATGCTCACCTCTAACATAATCAGATTCATCTACGACTACATATTTCGCACCATACTTGAGTGCCTCATCTGCAAATTGATTACCATTGAAGTTTGCTCCTTTTAAAGCAAAGAAAATACTATTTTCTTTAATATAGCGTGTATCTGTAGAGATAACAGGATACTGTTTAAATATTTCGTAAAGATTTTCTGTCTGCATGATTCGCGTGTTTAACACTACAAATGTAGTAATCTACGAGTAATGCCAATACAAAAAAAGGAACCATTTTCTGGTTCCTTAAGTGTTATTTTAATTTATATGCTACGACACTATTAGAGTTGAACGTAGGTATATACATGGTTTTATCCTTACTGTTGTACCCGAGATCTGCAGTATTCATTTTTCCTTGAACATCTAACAATTTATGGATACTTCCATCAGCCTTTACATGATAGATTAATCCTACCCAGCAAGTAATTAAGAATTCGCCATTGCCTATAGGTTCTAAACCATCTCCACCTTGTTCAAAGCCTTTAGCAAACACCTTTACCTTTTTATTTGCATCAATTTCCCAAAATTCTTTACCCGCTAATGCTAATAATTTACCATTATGAAATTTCAAGCCATTCACTGAAGGGACATTGTCCATATATAACGAGGATTTGCCTTTGCTTACGACAAAAATTTTATTATCTCGAGTATCCGAGATATAGACATCACCTCTATCATCTACAGTCACATCATTTAAAAATGTAGAACCAGTAACTTGAATTTCGTCTACTATTTTACCCGTCTTTATATCTGCAACTATCAGCCTAGTAATATCCGCTATGTATAATAATCCCTTCTGTATTGCGAGACCCTTAGGAGCATTGAGCCCAGTGACCATTGTGGGATTTTTGAGCGAACCGTCTTTGTTTAAAATCGCTATTCCACCCTTACCATCAATATCTGCTCCTCCGCCATCTATGAGCGATACATATAATAATCCTGATGATTGATCAAATAATACAGATTCAGGAGTTGGCAATTTGTCTTTGGCTTCCCATAGTTTCTCTATACTTTTATGTTGTGCTTGTAAAGTACACACGCAGCTTATTAAGCCTACTATTAATGCAAATCTTTTCATACTGATGATTTTATATATTTAAATATAAGCTTTAAAAGCATGAATACCAATACTTAAGACTAAGAAATTTCTATTGCACATGCAAAACAAGTCTGACCTTCTTTTGAAATACGAAATGAAATAATTTGCTCAGATTGATATTTTTCGATCAGGAAGGTATCACCCAAATTTAGCTCCTTTAGAAAATTCATGTCAATAGCCTTGATTTTGTTGTTTAATATCAGTGTAGGTTCCACGTGATTAAGACACCACTCTAGGTATTTCGTATTATTAACATGATTAACAATATCTATATCCGAAAATTGCACTTGAGATGTATAAGTCGATACCGCATCGAAATCATACGAAATTTTTCTATTCGGAATATTGGTCGCATGCATATCTGGATAGCGCTCTACATGCGAGGTATCTATTTGCATCGCTTCAGGACGACGAGTTTTCATATTGAATACTGCCCACAAAGTAGATACCCCAACTAGCTTCTCTCCATTCACCGAAATTTCAAAATTACGCTGTGATTTTACTCCTTTCAGTTCTTCAATCCAGGTTTTCACAGCAGCTTCATCATTCCATTTCGGAAGCCCAGCAATTTCTATACGCATTCTGTTCATTACCCATGATTGGTGATTCCTTTGTAAATCTGCAAATCCTACTCCACCTGTATCAGCATGCTCAGAGGCTGTCAACTGCAATATATTAGTCAGTTCAGGTAGCTTCAGAGCTCCATTAGGATAACATTGAGAAAAGAATATCTCCCATTTTTTCTCGTGTATTGATTGAAAATTGCTTGCTATCGGCATCTTATTCCCCCCTACTATTATTTTGTATTTCTATTAAATATTTTCTTTATTTAACCATTTAGGTACATCTGGCGCTTGGTAAGCTTCCATCTGCTGTACTAAATCTTCAATGGTATCACCCACCAATAACATATTTCTATTAGGTATATTCAATACACCAACTTCGACCATATGATCCATAAACTTTATCAAATGGTTATAAAAGCCATTTGTATTCAAAATCCCAACAGGTTTTTGGTGCAAACCTAACTGAGCCCAGGTGATCATCTCAAATAGTTCTTCCATAGTTCCGAACCCTCCAGGCATAGCTATTACACCTTCACATAGGTCATTCATCATCAGTTTGCGCTGATGCATATTCTCTACTTCTATAAGCTCTGTAACGCCATTATGACCAATCTCTTTGCTATTCAGAAAATGAGGAATCACGCCGATCACCTTTCCTTGGTAAGCTAAACAACCATCAGCAACAGCTCCCATCAATCCTACTCTACCTCCACCGTATACCAATGTGATATTATTCTCTGCGAAATATTTACCTACTTTCATCGCCTCTTGAACCCATATCTCTTCAAATCCAGGGCTTGAAGCACAAAAAATGGATATGCTATTTAATTTCATAGTGCAAAACTAAATAAAAAAACCGCAAGCATTCTCAGCTTACGGTCAAGTTAAATCCTAAAGAATCGTATATTCTATAGTGCTCTACTCTTCTCTTCACTACTATCATCAGTACGTTTAAGTGCCTGCTTTAAGTTCCCGAATTTGTAGTTAAACGTCAAACGAACACTTTGTGCATCATGATATTGATAAATCTTAGAGTTGAATTCTTTGAAGTTTGTAAATACATTATTATGATCTGAATGGAAAATATCTGTAAATGCTAGTTTGAAAGATGAACGCTGATCTTTTAAAGCATAATTAAATCCAATATCGACACTATATCTGCTTTGTATCTCATATACGTTATATAAGAATCGAGAATTATAACGTGCATTAACTTCAGCTGTAAACTGTTTATTCAACTTAAATGTATTCGTCGAATTACCTTGAACAAATGCACGTCCTTGGCTCACTTCGTATCCTGAAACAGGTCCTTCAAAATGCATATAAATACCCGTAATATTATTATACATCGACCAATATTTAGTAATGCGGAATGGCATAGATAAATTCAAGTAGCTCAATGATTGTTTACCCAAATTTTCTCGAGTGATCCAAGTCGATTTATTGATTGTATCTTGCCCTATACTCTCCACCATAGCATCCTTGGTAATATCATGTCCGATAGCAATATTATACATGCCAAATAACGTATAATTCAAGCCAAAGGAGTTCGTGAATTGTGGATTCAAATACGGATTACCACGCTGTGATGTGCGCTTATCAATATATATTTCAAAAGGATTCAGATTCCTATAATTTGGTCTTGATACTTTTTTAGAATAATTGAAACTTAAAATATGATTATCATTCACCTTATGGCTAATGGAAACCGATGGAAAAAGATTAAAATAGTTGCGTTTTACTTGTTTCTGCTCCGTTATAGACACTCCATCAGACATCGTATATTCGCCTCTCAAACCAACTTTGACATCCAACTTCTTCCATGGAGTATTATAATCCACATATCCAGCTAATATATCCTCAGTATAGTCAAATGTGTTGCTTCTCCCTGTATTCAATATCCAAGACTCATTTTCCAAATTCTCAAACTGAATAGCATTATTAGTATTTACTCGACTATACTTACCTCCAGTACTGAATTTTCCTTTTCCAATGGATTGATAGAAGTCTACCTTCGTCGCAAATATCTTTATATCTACATCAGAATTACTTTGTTGAAACTCTGGTGCATATATGTATTCCATATTTGGATAGTATGTATGAAATGCATAATTTGTTCCTACAGCGGTGTTAAATATACTGTAGTCGATAT
Organism: Sphingobacterium sp.; assembly: GCA_045629405.1. Lineage (GTDB taxonomy): Bacteria > Bacteroidota > Bacteroidia > Sphingobacteriales > Sphingobacteriaceae > Sphingobacterium. The sequence goes on from JAZQRD010000007.1 coordinate 5,923, forward strand.
CAGCTACTATCTTCTTATTTCCTGCGCTATCCAACTTATATTCATTATTAGCGTTGAATGAATATCTATCAAACTTACTTTTTTGTACAGTATTAGTTACCATCAACGAATCTACTAGTCCGAATGAAGGTCCCATCCAGGTCTTACTGGGATTGTGCTCATCCTCTATATTATTACTAACATTAAACTGTACCATCAAGGTATTTCTTGTAGAAGTCTTTTGCTCCACCCCAAATTTATAATAGTGTGTTCGATCATCGGATATCATGTTAGCTACTTGATCAAATGTCGTCACATCCAAAGCTGAAGCTATTGTACGCTTGATACGCAAAGGGTCTTCGCGTTTATTGTCTGTATAGGAATAATTACCAAATAACGT
>JAZQRD010000008.1:0-4046 GCA_045629405.1 Sphingobacterium sp.
GAAAAATATGCATTTTGCTCGTTTTGTCTCCATTTAATAGGAGCGATTTCTCCGCTTCAGTGAAGTTTTTAGCCATAGCAATATTTACTGGTCTATGATTTTTGGGTCCTTTATATTTTTTCTCGCCAACAGGGATTTCAATTGGAATGATATTATCCGCAGGTGGTTGTGGGCAGCGATAACCTGTGCTATAAGCGCAGTAAGGGTTATACGCTTTGTTGAAGTCTATTTTAATTTTACCGTTTTGGATACTACTTACATCAAGTTCTAAATATCTTCCGCCTTCATATGTCACTTCTCCTGAGGTCTGATCTATGAATGGTAAGAATAAGTAGTTGGCAAAAGCAGAATTTTGGAACAACGCCACACTTTGGTATGCTGTAAGTGTGACAGGCTGACCATCTATACTGAAATGTAGCAATGCATATCGCTGGTAGGGATTCGAGGTGCCATCATAAGTAGGTATTCGAAAAGGTTTCTCGCCGAATAGTATTTCTACTTCTGCAGTTACGAAATATTGTGCATTTGCAGGGTAATAGTCTAGATAAGCTAAATTTTCTTTTCGAATAGGGCCATATGTATCCTTTTCAAAAGATTCCTTCTGCTTGCTGCGGTATAGGAGCACTTCATCTTCATAGCGTTGAGACAACCCTATAATGGGAAGAAGTAGTAATAATATATATGTAACGTGTTGCATGTGTAGCCGAGTATATATCAAATTTATAGATTTTTATCCTCAATTTGGAATTGTACATTTGTAAAAATTAGAGAATTATGCGATTAATGGCATTTGACTATGGCACCAAACGTATTGGTGTAGCCGTGACCGACCCTATGCAGATTATTGCGACAGCATTGACTACTGTACATCCTCTGGAGATTTGGAAATTTTTGACAGATTATATGCAACAGGAGCAAGTCGAGACTTTTGTCGTTGGTAAACCCTTACAGATGGATGGTTCTGACTCTGAGTCGGCTATGCATGTAGTGGGCTTCGTGCGCAAGCTTAAGAAGGAATATCCACATATCCCAGTTGTGGAGATCGATGAGCGCTTCACATCCAAAATGGCTTCTGCTGTGATTGCACAATCTGGCATGAAAAAGAATAAAAAACAAGAAAAAGGAATTATAGATACTATATCTGCTACCATCATCTTGCAGACGTATATGGAGACTAAAAGTTTTTAATCATATGGCATTAAAAGATATTACATTTTTTACAGAAGATTTAGCATTCACACTAAAGGACAAAGCCAAAGTACGTGAATGGATTAATAATACGATCAAGGCTGAAGGATTTAAGCGCATTGCTGAATTGAACTTTATTTTTTGTTCAGATGCGTATTTATTAGATATTAATAAACAATACCTGAATCATGATACATATACAGATATTGTTACGTTTGACTCATCAGAGAATGAAGAAGTCATCGCTGGCGATATCTTCATATCTATAGAGCGTACGCGTGAGAATGCTGCCAAATATGGTGTGTCGGACATTGACGAACTGCATCGCGTTATTATTCACGGAGTACTTCATCTTTGTGGGTATTATGACAAGAAAAAAGAAGATAAGGAATTAATGACCGCTAAGGAAAACGAATATCTTGCTAATCGCACATTTTTAAAATAATGAGTTAAAGACAATCGAAAGATTGTCTTTCTTTGTTTTAAGGATGTTACACGATATTAGGGGTTTAAATCGAATAAATGCTTTATTTTTCTAACATGAAAATGCAGTTACTTCTATTTATTTCCCTTTTAAGCTCGATGAGTGCAGTCGCTCAATCTCCAGGAGGATGGTTGATTTATTTTGGTAACAGCGTATTGAAAGATAGTAGTTGGAGTATACATCATGAACTACAATTGAGAGATCATCAGTTAATTGGAGATCATAACCAAACATTAGCTCGTGTAGGCTTACAGTACAAAATCAAGCCTTACTTGCAGGCAACTATGGGCTATGGATTTATACATACAGAATCAGAGGGTTCGCCAAGCAGACCTTTTCAAGAGCATCGAATCTATCAAGAAGCTATGCTCTCGCATAGTGTATCCAAAGCTAAATTGCGTCATCGATTCCGTCTAGAGGAACGATTCATAGAGAATCAAGATTTTCGTGGTCGTGTGCGTTATTGCTTATTTGTAGATGTACCATTTACAAGGAAAGGTATGAAACGTGGAGGAACCTATTTAGCATCATATAATGAGCTCTTTATCAATGTCTCTGATAAAGAAAATATCAAGTTATTCGATAGAAATCGATTGTACGCAGGATTGGGGTGGAAAGTCTATGATCAAGTCGGTCTGCAACTGGGATATATGCGTCAGCATATTGGCAAGCAAGTAGGAGGGAATCATCTATTAGCATCCATACATCATACAATGAAATGGTAGTAAAAAACAAAGGGCAAATCTCAATTTGCCCTTTGTGATATATCGTATTAGTGACGATTAAAATCTTTCGAATGAAGAGAAAAAGAAGTTACCTTCGATTTGTGCATTTTCATCTGAATCAGAACCGTGTACTGCGTTAGCATCGATAGATTTAGCGTATTTGTTACGGATAGTACCTTCTGCAGCTTCAGCAGGGTTAGTAGCACCGATTAATGTACGGAAATCTTCAACTGCATTGTCTTTTTCTAAGATAGCAGCTACAATAGGACCTGAAGTCATAAAGCTTACTAATTCACCATAGAAAGGTCTTTCTTTGTGTACTGCGTAGAAATCACCAGCAGCCTCTTGGCTTAATTGGATGTATTTCATAGCTACGATTTTGAAACCGCCAGCGATGATATCATTTAAGATTGCACCGATGTGACCATTTGCTACTGCATCTGGCTTAATCATTGTAAATGTTCTGTTAGTTGCCATAACCTTTTAATCAATTTTTTTTGCAAATGTACGTAAAATGTGCTTAGTTGAGTGAATATTTAGGTATCTTTCTATGCTATATACTAAATGATGTACATTAGATAGCGAATGAATTAGTAACTTTGTCCTATGTCAAAAAACTTGCAAGTAACAATCGATAAAGATTCGGGCTTTTGTTTCGGAGTGGTCTATGCCATTGATATGGCAGAAGAAATCTTAGAAGAAGATGGTTATTTATATTGCCTTGGTGATATTGTTCATAATGATGAAGAAGTTGCTCGTCTAAAGGCGAAAGGTCTTCGTATCATTAGTCATGACGTACTGCCGACGTTGCAAAATGAAAAAGTATTGATCCGTGCACATGGTGAAGCTCCAGAAACTTATCGTACAGCATTGGAAAACAACATCACGTTGATTGACGCTTCTTGTCCAGTAGTGCTGAAACTTCAAAATCGTATTAAAACTTCGCACGATAGTGAGGAGAAGATTTTGATTTTCGGTAAGCATGGTCATGCAGAAGTGATCGGCTTGCAAGGACAGACAAATAATGAAGCGTTAGTATTCCAAGATATTACGGAGCTCGACAATATTGACTTACCAGCAAGTTTTACCTTATATAGCCAGACGACGAAAAGTGTCGATAAATTCTATGCGATAAAAGATGAGCTAATACGTCGTGGTTACAATGTCAAAGCGAATGATACCATTTGCAGACAGGTGTCTAACCGTTACGAGGATCTGGGTGCATTTGCTAAGCAGTATGACTGCGTCGTATTTGTATCCGGTAAAAAATCATCTAATGGCAAAGTATTATATGATGTATGTAAGGCTGCTAATCCAAACTCTATTTTTATATCTGAAATACAAGAAATCGATCCTACTATATTTTCTGATAATCAACAAATAGGTATCTGTGGAGCTACATCTACGCCAATGTGGTTGATGAAAGAAGTTAAAGCATATTTAGAAAATTTATAAGTTATTTAATAATCTTATATCTAGGTCATTCTATTTTCATATTCGATAAGACGAGCTAGGAACCTGTAAATTTTCTTTATTTTTGTTCTGATGAATAAGAAGGCAAAAAAAGGAGTTTTACTGGTACAATTGGGTACACCTGATGCTCCCTCTACCCCAGAGGTGAGACGCTATTTAACTGAGTTTTTGATGGA
>JAZQRD010000009.1:0-3953 GCA_045629405.1 Sphingobacterium sp.
GTTTCTGGAGCTTGGCGAATTTCGGGTGAAGAATTTTTGGAAGATGCAGCTTGGTTGAGTGACTTAAAAATTAGAGCGAGCTATGGTGCGGCGGGTAATAACAGAATTCCTTCGGGTTTATTGGTCCAAACATTCAATAACTCCACTACAACTTGGGTCAATGGATATAATAACTTTTGGGCTGCCTCTAAGACGATGGCAAATCCTGATTTAAAATGGGAAACGACTACTACGCGAAACGTAGGGTTGGATTTCTCATTATTTAAAAGCAGATTGAGCGGTACAATTGATGCATATTTAAATAAAACAGAAGATTTGTTAATAGCTTATCCTGTAGCGGGTACGGGCTATGATATCCAATACCGTAATATTGGTAATACCCAAAACAAAGGTTTGGAATTCTCTTTAAACTGGTCTGCCGTTCGTAAACATAATTTTGATTTAACTGTAAATGCGAATATTGCTTTCAACCGTAATGAAGTTCTGAGTTTGGGAGCTGTTGAAAATATTCCTGGAACCTCTAGATGGGCTTCTACGGCAATCAATATGGACTATTTGGTAGAAGTTGGTGCACCTGTAGGTCAAATGTATGGTTATCAAAGTGATGGTCGTTATGAAGTGTCTGATTTTGAGGGCTATATTTCAAATCAATGGAAGCTTAAAGAGGGAGTTGCAACAGCCGCAGAAGTTGTTGGGACGATGCGTCCAGGAGCTATGAAATTAAAAGATATTAATGGTGATGGCATGATTTCGGTAGCAGATCGTGGAATAATCGGTAATGCGAATCCATCACACACGGGCGGCTTTTCTGTGGCATCACGCATCTATGATTTTGACCTAGCTGCTTATTTCAATTGGTCTTATGGCAATGATGTATATAATGCCAACAAAATTGAGTATACCAGTACGAGCCAATATTATTCACGTAATATGATTTCTGAAATGGCAACTGGTAAACGTTGGACTAACTTGAGATCAGATGGTACAATCAGTAATGATCCAGCTGAATTAGAGCAAATGAATGCCAACACAACTATGTGGTCGCCGTATACGCGTTCTTTTGTATTTAGTGATTGGGCTGTAGAAGATGGATCATTCTTACGTATGTCTACACTGACATTAGGATATACTTTACCTAAGCATATTTCGGCACGCTTGCGCATGCAGACATTACGCATATATGCCTCAGGCTATAATTTATGGGTACTAACTAACTATTCTGGCTTTGATCCAGAAGTGTCTACACGTCGTCAGACACCATTAACTCCAGGAGTAGATTATTCGGCATATCCGAAAAGTAAATCTTTCCTTATTGGACTAAATGTAAATTTCTAGTAGCACTTAATTTGACTGATTATGAAAAAGATTATTACAATTAGCTTAATATTAACAGCCTCGTTAACAACTTGGAGTTGTAAAGATATTTTAGAGGCGCCTACAAAATCCTCCTTAGATGAATCGGTGATATTTTCTACTCCAAGTCTTGCTGAAGGAGTTATTCCAGGTATTATACAATCTTTTGGAGAAACAAATTCCTATAGAGGAAGATATCTAGTTTATTATGGAACAAACACGGATGTAGAAGTATATAGTTCCTTGAAGACTATTAATGATGATAAGTCTCGCTTAGGGAATTATAATACCAATGTCGAGAATGATCAAATGAATACAGATAATAACGCTTGGGCTAAATTCTATGAAGGCATTGAGCGTGCAAATATGGCTATTCGCGGTCTACGAAATTATGGCAATGTGGAGAATAACCCGGCCATGGCTCAGGTATTAGGTGAGGTACTGGTACTACGTGCGGTGTTATATAACGATTTGATAAAGGGTTGGGGTGATGTACCGGCGCGATTTGAGCCAATTACTACGGAGACAACCTATCTTCCACGTGCGGATCGCGATGTCATCTATAAACAATTATTGGCCGATTTGGACGAAGCAGCTGGTTTATTGCCATGGCCAAATGAAAGCAATGCTACACGTTCTGTAGAAAGAGTGAGCAAAGCTTTTGCTAAAGGGCTACGAGCTCGATTAGCTTTAGCCGCTGGTGGTTATGCACAGCGTCTAGACGGTACAGTTCGATTGAGTTCAGATCCCGAACTTTCAAAAGAGAAAATGTATGCTTTAGCAAAACAAGAATGCTTGGATATAATTCAAAGTAATACATTGAAACTATTAGGGTTTGAAGAGTTATTCAAAAGATTCAATAGTGAAAACCTGCTAGCGGGAGGAGAATCCATTTGGGAGATACCGTTTAGTGAAGGTCGTGGACGTGTAATTTTTGATTTAGGCGTACGCCATACCAAGACGAATAAATATACTGGACAAAACCGTGGAGGTACCACTGTCGCAAATCCTTTAATTTGGTATGAGTATGACCGCGAAGATGTTCGCCGAGATGTGTCTGTCGTGCCTTACGAATGGGATAGGGCAGCATCTGATGAGGCTGATGCGGGAGGATTTCAGGTGCCGACCACATTGGGTAGGATGTATTTTGGTAAGTATCGTTACGAATGGATGAACCGCAGAGTGACTTCTACGAATGATGATGGATTAAATTGGATGTACATGCGTTATGCAGATGTGATATTGATGGCAGCAGAAGCAATAAATGAGCTAGATGGACCGCAGGCTGCAGAACCATATTTAAAAATGATATTAGACAGAGCATTTCCAAACAGTCCAAATAAAGTTTCTACATTATTATCGTCTGCTTCTGTATCAAAAACAGCATTTTTCAACGCGTTAGTGGATCAACGCGCCCTAGAATTTACAGGTGAAATGTTGCGCAAGGGAGATTTAATTCGTTGGAATTTGTTAGGTGCCAAATTGGCTGAAGCTAAAACAAAATTGCAACAATTAGAGAATAGAACAGGTCGATATGCAAATTTACCTACTCGCATATATTATAAAAATGAAGGTGAAAAAGTAGAAATCTATGGGCTAAATTTTGGCGATACTGATGCAGAAGGAACTTCTTTGGGCTATACAGCTAATAAAGTATGGACAATGTCCGCTTCTGGTGATCAGACAACGTATTGGGATGCGCTTGTATACCCGGGTAAAGATCCAAATAAACAACAATATTGGCCAATTTGGCAGTTCTTTATTGAAGGATCAAATTCTCAATTAAACAACAGTCATTTAAACCTATAAATCGAAGAATTATGAAACGAAATAAATTATTCGGTATAATGGCAATTGCGTTGTCTATAACAACGATGTCAGCATGTGATAGTAAGTTGACTCAAGAAATAGCTGAATTGCACTTGGATAGGGCATTGTCTCCTACGAATATAGTTGCTCAAGTTGTCGAACGCACCAATGTGCGATTGAATTGGAATAAAGTTTACAATGCCTCATCCTATACGGTCGAATTCTTCGATAATCCAGAGGGAACAGGCTCTGCTGTAAAGCGCATTGAAAATATACAACTGGATGAACTTCCTTACACGGTTACTGGTTTGGAAGGTGAAACAGAATATCTTGTAAAAGTACAGGCATTAGGTGAACAAATAAATGAGTCTAAATGGTCATCAGTTACTTTTATTACTGATACAGAACAGATATTGCACTCTGTTGATCCTAATGAAATTACTTCCTCTTCAGCAACACTAAGATGGCCAGCAGGCTTTACTGCCACTTCAGTAGAATTAACTCCAGGGAATATATCTATTCCAGTCACAGCACAAAATATTGCAGATGGGGCTATACTAATTGAAGGTTTGAATAGTGATATTGCCTATACAGCACGTTTAATGAATGGATCAAAAACAAGAGGTGCAATATCGTTCACAACTATGCTGGGTGATAATGTTACCAAAATAGGCCCTTCTGACGATTTCTTAAATACCCTTTCAACCCTTCAAGACGGAGATATTATTGCTCTCGAGCCTGGTGAATACACTATTAATGAGGATGTAGAAATAAACAAGACAATTTCTATA
>JAZQRD010000010.1:0-6597 GCA_045629405.1 Sphingobacterium sp.
GCTATATAAATACGTCCCTTATTAGGTCCAGCTACAAATTGAAAACCATGACCAGGCGTGTTGGCGTATGTTCTCCAATCTTCTGAAAAATTGTATGCTGGATTGATTTGTGGCTGCTTTGGACGGTGTGCCTGAGTTGTAATATTGACAGGTTCAGACCATGTCTTAGCACCATCAGTTGAGCTGATGTACCATACCTCACGTAATCCATTACCTTTACGAACATCTCCTTCATGATTATTTCCTGTATTGTAGAATAAGAAAACTCTGCCATTTGGATATGCAGGATCTAATAAATCGACTACTGGAGCAGGATTACCAGCTTGTAGTTTTTCATAATCTACTGCAATCTGTAAAGATCCCCAAGTCTTACCTCCGTCTTTACTCACTTTATATACGATATCGACATTACCATAATCACCAGCATGCTCTACACGGCCTTCTGAAAACGCGATTAAATCACCTCTTTTGTTTTTAACAATAGCAGGAATACGATAGCTGGCATAGCCATCTGATCCAGATTTAAAAACAGACACTTCTTGCGCAAATACAACAAGAGATGTAGCTAAAGCACATCCTAATAAAAATAGTTTCTTCATGATATTTAGATTTGATTTTTTACTAATTAGTAGTTATATTTATTCTTATGAAAATTATATTGTTTTAAAAATTGTATAATTAAGTATTAGTATACTGTTTAAGTAAACTGTAGCAGTACCATTCCTGTCTCGGAAGATGAAATGGTCCTTTAAAAAGATTGCCTTTAGCAGTTTGCGCTATGCTCCCATCACGATGCAAATAGCCATACCATTCACCATGCTCTTTATCGTGAAAATGTGCGTATGCATAAGCATGTATCTTTTTGTGCATCTCAGCGTATTTTGGATCCTTCGTTATTTCATAAGCTAACAAAGTAGCAATAATAGCTTCATTTTGTGGCCACCAAAATTTCATATCTTGCCAGTATTCTTGAACAGGCTTATTATATACATCTCTGAAATAGATAATACCACCATATTCTTTGTCCCAACCACGTTCCCACATGTAGTCTAGCATTCGGCAACCAAGATTGATCAAAGATTCATCATTATTTCTATATATAGCTTCATGCAGGATAAACCAAGCGCCTTCAATAGCATGCCCTGGATTCAAAGTACGACCATCGATGTGATCAATGATTGAGCCATCTATAGCTACTTGTTCCATCACACATTGTATATCATCTTTAACGAAATCCCGCTCTATTACTTCTATCCACTTCACAATAGCCTCATCGCATCTTGGATCTCCAATAGTCTCACGTAGCTGCTGAGCAGTATTGATCATGATCATTGGTATACCTATACCTTTACTAGGTCTTGTTGGTTCATATTTAGGATCGATAGTTCTATCGCCATTTGCATATTCTAAACAGATACCAAATAGACTGCGCGCAAGATCAGCAGCTTCCTGATCACCCGAAGCTTTAGCGTATGCTGCACAAGCTATCACTGCAAAAGTTTCTGAGAAAAAATAGCGTCTCATACGAATAGGTTGACCAGATCTATTGACGTGAAAGTACATTTTACCATCTGCATTGAAACATTTTTGCTTCAAAAACTCGTATCCTAGTCGTGCTCCTTCCAACCATTCTCCACGAGCTTCAACTGTATTATATAATGTAGCTAACAACCAACACGCACGACCTTGTATCCATACAGCCTTATCAGTATCTATCAGTGATCCGTCAGCATCACGCATCAATAAATACCCCCCATATTCCGTATCAAAAGATCGTGGAAACCAAAATGGTACAGTATCTTCCAATAACTGCGATTTATAAAAAGTAGCTAATTCTTTTAATTCTAATTCTGTATACATTATTATAATATATTAATACTAAATGTTGAAACAGGCACCCCCGCTTCATTCGTAAGATTCCCTCTCGAATACGGTCTGTATGCGTAGCGTATTCGTCGAACCTTTTGTAGATTTTTAGGAATTATTATTTTATTGCCTTTAATGGCAGCATGGTTTATCGTCACTATATGACCTGATGCTAATTCAGCTTCTAACTCTAAAATACGGTCTGTTCCGACTGATTTTAATTGTGTAGCATTAGATAATAATACTTCAATATTGTTATCTAATAATGAAATTTCTAAAGGAAATGGACTATCAGCCTGTATATGATAATGATGCTGATGCTTCAACACTAGATTAGCCAATCGCTTACCAATACTATATTTTTCGGTAGGATGTACGTCTAATGAGTCACCAATGTCATATGATGGCGACATGTATACAGCATCCAATTCACGCGACAATTTTTGTTGAGCCTCACGAAAATATGGCCAAGATGGTCTATTTAAACTAGATAATTGAACGAAATAAAAAGGCAAATGCTGATTGAATGAATCTCGCCATGACTGCACAAATCGTGGAAACATATAATCATGATGTTCAATATTATGTGTATTGCTTTCCCCTTGATACCATAATATACCAGCAAGCTGAACATGCGTCCAATGTTTTATGCCTGCTTCATAATTATACGATGGGTCATATGGATGACGTTGGTGTTTAATCGTTGATAGCGCAGTATTCTTATTTGCACGTTCACGACAGAAATCTTGAACAAAATCAGATTGACGCCACGAATGTATATAACTTGCTAGTAGATTATCATTCATTAATGATGATCTCGGCATCCAAGATTCAACATTGGATCCACCGACAGACATATCAATTATTCCAATAGGAATTTCGTCTTTAAACGCTTTCGCTAGTTCTTTAGCACATGAATAGGCAACTGCAGAAAAATCATCGATACTTTGAGCTGAAGCCAATTCCCATTGACCTTCAAAAAATTCAAGGTCATTGACTTTTTCTAAAGTAGCGGCGTCCCATGAAACGTTATTTGTAGCAACAAGGTTCTTATTACGAAAAAGTCTGATTTTATTGGAATAGTTTGCACGATTAATCAATGAATCTGCTCCTTTGGAGGATTTCACGGGAAACGCCATATTAGACTGGCCAGAGGCTAGAAAGACATCTCCAAACCACACATCTGAAAATTCTATTCTTTCATCATCAGTATAAACCTGAATAGTATAAGGTCCGCCAGCAGCCTGGCTAGCAATTTGAACTGACCAATCTCCCAAAGTATCTACAGAAGTCGAATATTGCTGCTGATTAAATTCAATGATTACTTTTTCGCCAACAGTTCCCTTACCTTTTAGTGTGTTTAATCGGTTTCTTTGTAATACCATATGGGAGCCTAATGTTTTATCTATACACAATGACTGCTGGATAGGTACTAAATATCGATGTACATTTTGAGCAATTATTTTCGCACCTTTAGCATTTGGGTGAAGATAATCGTCAAATAAATCTGGTCGTGATTCCAAAACGGCATAATTATCCAATAACCTTGCTTTATTTTCGCTTGCTATAATTGGTAAAATATCTTGAATTTGTGAATGCCACTCTCTCGTTCCTGACAAAAATCGTCTATGTCCACTGAAAATAGGCGTCATTGTACACACATATATCTCAACCTTTGAATTTACTTCACGAAATGCTGCAATTAGTTCAGTATAATCTTTTATAAATTCATTTTTGTAATTGGGCCAGTTACGAGGATCAGTATCATTCAATCCCAATGCTACAATAATAATATCAGGTCTAAAGGCTAATGCATCTTGATAAGCTTGGGTTTTAATATAAGGGTTATGACCATTGTTCAATAAAGTAGCTCCACTATGCCCAAAATTACCAATCACATAATTATCGCCCAAGAGCGCTTGCAGCTGTGATGGGTAAGAATCATTTTCATCGTCGATCCCATAACCCTTTGTAACCGAATCGCCTATGCATGCAACATAAATTTGTGCATGCGTAAACGATAAAAAAAGGTTACATAAAAATAGAGTTGTTATACTACGAAGCCAATTCATGCTGTTTAGGTCTTAAAACTATCAACTGAATTACTAAAACAACACATACTATACCTGCCAACATAGCGAAGTCTGCTCCTAGATTCCCTTTATCTGCGGAAGCACCCAATAATTTGGTAATATAAGCTCCAGCGAATACGCCCACCATATTCATTAGTCCATAAGCTGTTGCTCTATATTTTTTAGCAACAAATTGACACAAAATTGGCATATTGTTAGCATCGAACATACCAAAGCCAAAACCAAACATCAGTCCTGCAGATACTATAGCTACGATATGGGTTCCAAAACCTAGCAATATAACTGCCGGTATCGTCATTCCTAAACCAATAGCACTTGTATAGATACGACCCTTAATATTATTTTGAACCCACTTATCCGAAAGTACTCCTCCAAAAATCACCCCTATAAAAGATGATACAGCTATAGTAATAGTTGATAATGGCCCAGCTTGTTCCATAGGAAGATTTAGATTCTCTGAGAATAATGTTGGTAGCCAATTTTTAGTTGCCCATCCTGGTAGACTCGGTACAGCGAAGTAAAGTAATATCACCCAAAATGCAATATTTGAGAATAATATTGAAAGTCCCTTAAAAACAGGAACCTTGTCTAATGATGCTTGCTTTTCCTGACTTCTGGATTGAACTTCATATAAAGTAAAGTATAAAACTATCGCATAAATGATGCCTACCAAACCGAAGAACATAAATGTATGCTGCCAGGTAAAACTTGAAGCTACAGTTGCACCAAAACCACCCAAAGCTTGGCCAGTATATAGTCCAGTCATATGTATACCGACAGCAAGCGATCGAGTTTTATCTGAGTGATAATCTGCTATTAATGATAACCCGGCAGGTATATATATGGCTTCACTTACTCCCATCAGCGCACGGAGTGCATACAATTGCTCATACGTTTCAGCGTATCCCATACCGAATGTGACTGCTGACCACACGAATAAACTCCATACAATTAAACTTTTGCGATTTACTTTATCCGCTATCATACCTGCAACTGGAGACATTAATCCATATATCCATAAGAATACAGCCATTAAATTGCCAAATACCGCAGCACTTTCAAGTTCAATAATATCATGAGCTATAGCAGGGCGCATCGTCGATAATATCTGACGATCCATATAATTCAAGAGCGCAACGAACCATAATAGGCCCACTACCACCCAAGGATAATAGCTTCGATTTTTCATAGTTTAGGTTAATTAATTTCTACTGCACACTTCCAACAAGAATTTGGTTTGATCGCACACCGGCCTTTTTTTCACCTGATGGAATATAGATTTTTTGTCGATAAAGAATGGCTGTAGTAGTAACCACACTCTCTCCCAACATATCATTCCATTCCATCCACTTTTCCTTTCCAGTATCCAAAGCCCAGACTTTTGGTTTAAAACCTGGATGATTTATTTGTAAGTTATTCTTAGCTTCAATTAAAGATTGGCGCTTTGCATCATCATTCTCCTGATTAATTTGGCCAATTAAAGCTTCTACCTGATGAAAAGTTCCTGCATCATCGCCTCCAAAAACAACAAAATAGGGTTCGATAAAGGTTACAGATCCAGCCGCCAAGGCATAAGGTAAATTGTCTTTTTTGATCAATTGTTTGCGAGTTACGTCTAGGCAATATACTTCTGCATACATTGTACTCTTATCATTAAGGTTACGCATACGCCCTCCAGCTATCCATATATATTTACGGCCATCTGTCGCTACCATAGTATGTGTCACAGGGTTTGGCAGGGTATACTGAAGTTTCCAATTTTGATCTAAGTCATTCAAATCAAGTACATAAACATTTGCAGATACTAAGTCTGCATTTTCTCCACCAACTACGTACAAACTATCCTGTATACATACTGCACTTGCATTCGTTAAAGGTAAAGGCAACGACGGCAAAGTTTCTTGATGAAGAGAGTCATTAGAAAAACTAAATCTAAACACATCAGATGTTGCTGATCCGTTACGCTCACCACCGATAGTATACAAATATCCGCCAGAAGAAACATTTGCAGTGTAAGCTAAGCTGTCTGGAAAATAAATTTGTTTGTCGAATTGCAACATATTATTTTCCAGTGTATAGATATATGCATCTTTTTGGTAATACTTCCTACCTCCGTCCCAAGGCATGCCGTTAGGAAAATTAGCTCCACCAGCGATAATTAGTTTTTCATCTAACACACCAGTGATCGGTCCAGCCACGCCTATATGAGGTTTTTCAGTAGTTCCTGGTAATTCAGCTTCAACCTTCCAATCAATAAAATTAGTTTCTGATTGTACTTGACAACTATGCATAAGAAAAGGTATAAACAAACACAAAAGGTTACGCATCCAACAACGATTTGAAAGAAACAAAATCTAAAGATTCAACTTCTTCTTTAAATAAATCAAATAATTCCATACTCATATTGGCAATTGGTAATCTGAATTCACCACAATCGACTCCAATTAATTTCATATAAGATTTACCTGTAGCTATACCGCCATATTTACCTAATAGTCGAATCATATCAATAGACTTTTGCTGTATTTTATTAGCATCAGCTAATCGACCTTCATCAAACGCACTTATCAAATCATGATACAATGGAGCTGCATAATTATACGTTGAGCCGACAGCACCCTTACATCCTAAAACTAAT
>JAZQRD010000011.1:0-6704 GCA_045629405.1 Sphingobacterium sp.
AGCTCCTGGTGCTAGCTCCGTAGTTAATAATACTACTGGAACTTTCAACATCGTATCAACTACATTGATATCACGTAGCGTAACATCGCCGCTATTCGTAACTACGAACGTATAGCTGATCGTAGACTTGTCTGGTGACAAGACACCATCTTTAGTAAGCGTAATTGCTGGATTATAAGGCAGGATAACTACTTTAGCAATTGCTTGATCACAATTCGTTGGATTAGCAATCTCACAAATCCTATATGGAAAATCATAAGTTCCCGGAGCAATTGTATCGGTAATACTTACAACTCCATCATTACCCATTGACAATCCAGCTACAGGACTCCCGTCTGGTGTAAGTGTGATTAAGCTTGGATCAACTTTTACATTATTCAGCGAATCATTCTCTAGTACATTAATCGATAATGGTCCTGTAAAACCTGAATAATGTTCACCCAAATCATCGTCTACAGCATTTATTGGTAATGGTGAAACTACTGTAACATAAGCTATAGCTTCGTCACAATTCCATGGCCTTATCACTTCGCATATAGTATAAGGATAATTATAAATACCTGCAGGCGCATTAGGTTTAATAGTAATTACTCCTGTACTATTATCCATAGTTATAAACTCTGGAAGTGGTGACACTCCTGGTGTTATCGTAATGGAATCCAATACAACTGGTACATTATTTAATGAATCATTTAATAATACAGTCGGAGTTAAAGTTTCGACATTAGCGAAATAAGGTCCAAAATTATCATCTTCTGCATTAATAAGAGGAGGGTCTACAACAGTAATTGTTGCTATAGCCTCATCAAAATTTGCAGTATTTGCATTTTCCGTAATTCTATATCTATACTTATATATACCAGCTGGAACTGTAGGCGAAATCGTAATTAGACCTTTGTTGACACCTTCAGCAGTAATCATAGAAATACCACTTGTAGGTTGACCATTATTAGAAGTAATATCTAAAGCTTCTAGTTTTAGAAAACCTGGTCGTACTTCCCTATTAAAAATACTGTCATTCAATAGTACACTAAATTCAGTATTATATGCTGGCTGACCCGAAAAATATGGGCCATAGAAGTCGTCATTCGCTCTGATTTTTGAAGACAAAACGTACACCTCAACAATTGCTGAGTCACGGCCCATACATCCGCCATCGACAACGTACTTAAATTTGTAAGACTCAGAACTAGCTTCTACTCCTTGTATATTAAAGACTCCAGACGTGAATGAGTTCGTCGGAGTAGGATTAATATCATACCACGTACCACCCAAATCATATGGGGGTATCAATAAATTTGATAAAAATACAATATTAGTCGAATCCTTTGCTACATAGATGATGGAACCTTTACCTGCATTTACCGCTTCTGCTATAGCATTCACTGTCGTAGAGATTGGTTGCATGATACACATACCAGGAATATCAGGGTGTGTTATATCTGCATAATATATACCTTGATCACGTGTACCATTAAAATTATCCAATCTTAAAACTGGCCCTTCACCAATTATTGTTGGATCACTCCCTTTTCTCCATTGGATTTTATAATTTGAAAAAGACCTTAATTCTAACCGACCATTTTCTCCCTCACATAAATCTACTTGAGAGATTTCAGGAATTTTTAAATCATATACTGAAAAATATATATCTCGATTGTTACCACAATTATCAGCTACTTTAATCAAATACTCTCCGTTTATAGGTGCAGACATTACTCCAGTATTATTAATCTCAGACCTAGACGGAGCAGCCCCATTTATCGAAATCAATTCGTACGTAAAAGGACCGTTACCAATGGTATTGATTACAATCTTTCTATTGTTAATATCCGTATCGCAATTCGTAATAAAATAAGACTCAATTCTCGGAGCCTGATCTGGATTGACAATCTCAAATTCATCACTATATAAACGACATTCTTTAGTACCACTTAAACCCAAATTAGAAGCAACTCCTAAAATTCTGTAAGTACCTTCTCTATCACGCGCAATTAAATTTGATAAGACAACATTCTGATTCGTTAAAACACGTAGTCCATTACCTGTCAAGCCATTAGTAGGATCAACCCATTCCCCTGCAGCATTTTGCTTCTGCAAGTACATGGTGGTAGAAGCGATATCAGCAATATTCAATTGGTCTAATCCACAATTTGCTGCGTAAACGAATGATATCTTAGGTGATGGCACAATCTCAACATTAGCCTCTTTTTGTTCTCCACACTCCGTAGTTAGCAAAAACTTATACGAACCAACTGGAATTCCTTCAATAGAAACTCTATCATAAGTAGTAGAGGAGCCTCTATCATTATCTTGTAGGGTCACATTTTCACGCTGTGTGATATCAACATTTACAGGTCCAAATGCCGATGGAGCCTCTAATACCTCAACTTTTACGATCTTCAATAAATTATTAGTAATAGAAGTACCTAATCCTATTCTAATGGACCCAATGTTAAGTTCACATTCTTGAAAATTTGCAGTAAATATTTCTAAATTAGAACTATCTGTAAATTTCAATGTTTTTTGAACACTACCCGCACAATTTCTAATAGTCAATCTATATTGATCATTCGCATTAATTAATGATCTATCAATCTCGATAACACCATCTACCGGAGCACTGATAGAAATATAATCTGAAGTTGTCAAATTTTGTAGTCTATAAACAATTTCACCAGGTTGTAATCCCGCTCCTGGAACACCTGCATCCTCATTAATATCTACAACAATTTTAAATTTCTCAGTAGGACAAACCGCCGGCGTAAAAGCTTCATAATCAATAACCCTACGGTCACCAATAAGCTCATAACTAGCTGTAGGAGCAAAATTTGCAACCTCGGACCCACCGCTTAGCAAGCTAATGTCCAGTCTGAAAGATTGTGAATTTTGAGAACTAGATAATCCACTAAAGTTTACAGTAGCTGTAGAATCAGCATTTATAACAACCTCTTCATACTGAGGCAACAGCGCACCAGTTGAAGAAAGTAATTGCACTGCCAACTTCAAATTACCTGATTCACCAATTGTACCAATCACATCATCAGGAATTTTGATGTTTGTAATATTGATTTTCATACTGCCCAAGGAATTCCCTACACAATACACAGTTGGTGTTTGTACATCCAGATTCATCGTAAAACCTGAATCAAAATAGCTTTCAACTTTATTCCATATGCGATCCAAACTTCCACGTGGCGCTGCCACAGCAAAAAGAATGGAGAGTAACGAAATAAATAAGAATAAAAGATTGGTAAGCTTCCTTCTCATATGTTTATTAATTTAAGTTAATTAAAAATTAATTTCGAGCTTGATAGAACAGAGACGGTAATGAAATAATAATTGGTATCGCTTTTTTATTATAGGTTAATAAAAACAACTACAATAACATGTTTGAGCATAAATATTACTATAATATTCAAGTTTATAACATGTATATCTATTTAGTTCAAATATTATCCTTAAAAGAATATTTTGTAGCATCTACCCTACAAATAGTTAATTTTAACTTTATTTAAGTATTTAATAGGCTATTAAATTTTGATGCAAAATCATATCAATATCACAGAGTCGTATGGTAAAAATTTTTTTTCTTATTAAACAAAAAAGCCTCTCCGAGATTGGAGAGGCTTTTACAATTCTTGTTATATCAATGTTTAAACATATTCTTCAATAGAAGGACATGAACAGATTAACATTCTATCACCTTGTGAATCGTTCACACGACCAACAGAAGGCCAAAATTTATTTAATTTCAAATATGCTAATGGATATGCTGCTGTCTGACGAGAATAAGGTCTCTCCCAAACATCTGCAGTAACCGTAGCAGCTGTATGAGGTGCATGTTTCAATACATTGTCAACTTTATCAACTTCACCAGCTTCTACTGCTGCAATCTCTTGACGGATAGCAATTAACGCATCACAGAAACGATCCAATTCTGGCTTAGATTCTGATTCTGTTGGCTCTACCATCAGTGTACCAGCAACTGGGAATGATACTGTAGGCGCATGGAAACCATAGTCCATTAAACGCTTAGCAATATCCGCTACCTCTACACCAACATTTTTGAAACCGCGACAGTCTAAAATCATCTCGTGTGCACAACGACCATTAGAACCAGCATATAATACCGGATAATGCTCTTCAAGACGCGCTTTAATATAGTTTGCATTAAGAATAGCATTTTTAGTCGCATCAGTTAAACCTTCGCCACCCATCATAGCAATATAACCATGAGAAATCAATAAGATAGATGCTGAGCCAAATGGTGCTGCTGATACTGCCGTGATGCCTTTGCCATCTGCGATATCAACTACAGAGTGATTAGGCAAGAATGGTACTAAGTGCGCCGCAACACCGATTGGCCCCATACCCGGACCACCACCACCGTGAGGGATACAGAAAGTCTTGTGCAAGTTAAGGTGACATACATCGGCACCAATGAATCCAGGACTTGTCAGACCTACTTGCGCATTCATATTGGCACCATCCATATACACTTGACCACCATTTTCATGAATTACATTACAAATCTCAATGATAGTCTCTTCAAATACACCATGTGTAGATGGATAAGTTACCATTAATGAATTCAAGTTAGCAGCATGCTCAACAGCTTTCGCTTTTAAGTCTTCTACATCAATATTACCTTTCTCATCTGTCTTCACAACTACTACCTTCAGACCTGCCATAGATGCAGATGCTGGATTGGTACCGTGCGCCGATGCAGGAATCAAACAGATATCGCGGTGAGCATCACCACGGCTTTCGTGATAAGCAC
This sequence comes from Sphingobacterium sp., assembly GCA_045629405.1. Taxonomy (GTDB): domain Bacteria; phylum Bacteroidota; class Bacteroidia; order Sphingobacteriales; family Sphingobacteriaceae; genus Sphingobacterium. Next base: position 4,784 of record JAZQRD010000011.1, read on the forward strand.
GAATCACCATTAGGCCCGCATATTCACCTTGAGCACCTGAGTTTGGTTGGAATGACATCTTAGCAAAACCAGTAATCTCACACAACCAATCATTTAATTCGTTGATCAATTGCATATAACCCGAAGTCTGGTCTACTGGAGCAAATGGATGTAATCCACCAAATCTTGCCCAAGTTACAGGAACCATCTCTGTCGTAGCATTTAACTTCATCGTACATGATCCTAAAGGAATCATAGAGTGACATAGCGAAAGATCTTTAGCCTCTAAAGACTTAATATAACGCAACATCTCATGCTCAGAATGGTAAGAGTTGAAAATTGGGTGCTGTAAATAAGCTGAAGTACGTACTAATTCCGTAGGGATAGATTCGCCTAATGAAGAAACGTAATCAGTTAAATCTACATCGTTAACTGACTTGCCTGCAACTTTAGCAAATACTTTAACAATAGTTTCGATATCTTGGAAAGTAGTAGTTTCGTCAATAGAGATACCTACGATTCCTTCATTATAGTAAAAGTTTAACTCATTATTTAACGCTTCAGATTTCAATCCTGTTAACTGATCGCCTACTTGGAAACGCAATGTATCGAAGTAAGTTTCATTCAACTGTTTGAAGCCCAAAGATTGAATAGCTTTATCCGCTAATATGGTCAAATCGTTGATACGAGTCGCAATAGCTTTAATACCTTTTGGACCATGGTACACTGCATAGAATGAAGCCATGATAGCTAATAACGCTTGCGCTGTACAGATATTAGATGAAGCTTTGTCACGACGAATATGCTGTTCACGCGTTTGTAAAGCCATACGCAATGCGTAATTGCCATTTGAATCTGTAGTAACACCAATGATACGACCAGGGATATTACGTTTGAATGTATCTTTCGTAGCAAAGAATGCTGCGTGAGGACCACCAAAACCCATAGGTACACCGAAACGTTGTGAGTTACCTACAACAACGTCAGCACCCCATTCTCCTGGAGGCGTTAATAATGCTAATGACATCAAGTCTGCAGCCACACATACGGCTATATTTTTATCATGAGCAGCTGTTGTGAAATCTTTGTAGTTACTAATAGAACCATCTGCAGCTGGATATTGGAAGAATACTGCGAATGCATTATCCGTCAAATCAGCTTCGCTGATATCTGTAACCACGATCTCAATACCAAAAGGAATAGCACGTGTCTGAAGTACATCTAATGTCTGTGGGAAAACATTGTTTGATACGACAAATACATTAGCCGCCTTATTTTTGCGTGCACTATAAAGCATAAACATTGCTTCTGCTGCTGCAGTAGCTTCGTCCAATAATGATGCATTAGCAATTTCTAAACCAGTGAAGTCAGAGACAACTGTCTGGAAATTCAATAATGCTTGAAGACGACCTTGCGCGATCTCAGCTTGGTATGGTGTATACTGCGTATACCATCCTGGATTCTCAAACACATTACGTTGAATCACACCAGGTAGAACTACATCATAATAACCTTGACCGATATAAGATTTGAAGACCTTATTTTTTTCAGCAATTTGAGCCACTTTTTCTAAGTAAGCTACTTCGCTTAATGCATCAGGAAGATTTAATGCTTTTCTTCTGATTTGAGCAGGAACTGTTTGTTCGATCAACTCATCTAAAGATTCTACACCTAAGAAATTTAACATTTCTTCTACTTGTGTAGCACTAGGACCATTATGACGATCCTGGAATTTTTCTTGGTAAAAAACGTTACTCATTTGCTTTATAATTGCAAGAACCTATTATTTGTAATTCTTTAACAGCCAATTTGTCTACGTGACATATTGAGCTCCTAATTAGTGCTGCAAAGATACGCAATTAAAAAAACTTTTTTCGAGGTATAGGATTTCAAAAGACTTTTGAAAGCACATCAAACGATTGCATGATTTAATTATATTAAT
>JAZQRD010000012.1:0-2322 GCA_045629405.1 Sphingobacterium sp.
AACGTCCATATAACTTGCACACCTGATAACGCTAATAAAAACACCAATAAATAAGGAGTAATTTTTATAATATCATACTCTCCTACATCTATTTTATCAATGTATTGAGTAAGGGAAGCACCTTGAAAATAATAGATGATAAAAACTAATACAGCAACAGGCAATACGATTTTAAAATTCACTTTGAACTTGTCCTTCAAACCAACATTCTGTGTACGAGTAGCCGCAATCGTTGTATCTGAAATAAAAGATAAGTTATCTCCAAACATGGCTCCACCTACAACCGCAGCCAGCGCTACAGCACTTATCCCAGGTATGTAAGTCTCAAAACCTGCTGCAAGTGGAGCTAAGGCTACAATAGTTCCAACTGAAGTACCTAATGAAACTGAAATAAAACATGATATTAAAAAAATACCTGATATGATATAAGATGGGGAAATATATGTCATTGCAAAATTCACTGTAGATGACATAGCACCAATAGATTTAGACAACTCACCAAAAGCACCTGCTAATAGGAATATTAGTATCATAACTAATATATTTTCATCACCTGAACCAATAGTAAAATGCTTTAATTTTTCTCTAAAAGACTTATGAGGATATTGGAAAAATGCAATAAATAGTGATAAAACAAAAACTACTAATACTGGTACGGCATAAAAATCACCCAAAACCAATGATGCTGAGAAATAGACTAATATAAAAACTATAAGCGGAAGTAGTGCCCAAAAACTACCCTTATTCTCGAGATTATTCTCCATGAAAATTAAATATAAGTATAGGTATTCTGTGAAAATGTTAAAGTTACAACTTAAATTACAATCCTTGTTACATAAATCGCCAATCTTTGCATATCTTTAAGATTATCTGCCGATTATTTAAAAATCTTTTATGACAAAAAAATCTTTTACTACTTTCTTTGTACTACTAATCGTAGCTATTATCCTTATCGCTATTACGAATTATGTAGAAGTTAATTGATATAATTTATAAAACTAAAAGGGATAGTATTAAACTATCCCTTTTAACATTTTATTTTGTCTTCCAATAATCTGCATTCTTGATACCTAATTCATCCGGATCAAAACTAGGATCTTCAATACCTTTCTTACGCTTAACAGCATAATCTTTCAAAACTTTCAATGCTGTGTTACCTAGAAGAACTATTGCTATGAGATTGACCCAAGCCATAAGTCCAACTCCGATATCACCCAGATCCCATGCTGTCTTTGCCGTTTTGATAGTACCTATATATACAGCTGCCAAAAATAATATACGTAAACACCAAATAATAAAAGACGTATTTTTCTTCTTAAATATATATGCTAAGTTAGTTTCTGCGTAATAATAATAAGCCATTATAGTGGTAAATGCGAAAAAGAATAATGCAATAGCAACAAATTGGTTTCCGAAGCCAGGAAAATGTGCTGAGACTGCTGCTTGCGTAAATGTGTCCGCAGCTCCTCCTGGAAGGTTATTCACGATCAACTCTCCATCAAAACCAGTTACATTGTACATACCTGTAAACAATATCATCAAGCCAGTAGCAGTACACACAAATAATGTATCTACATAAACAGAAAATGCTTGTACTAAACCTTGTTGAGCTGGGTGTGAAACATGTGCCGCCGCTGCTGCATGTGGGGCTGTACCTTGACCAGCTTCATTTGAATAGATTCCACGTTTTACACCCCATGCGATAGCCATACCAATAATACCACCGAATGTTGCATCCATTGAAAATGCAGACGAAAAAATAAGACCAAAAACACTCGGTATTTGTGCATAGTTAAGTACAATGATTATTAATGCCATCAGAATATATGCACCAGCCATAAATGGAACAATAAACTCTGAAGCTTGTCCTAAACGTTTTACTCCACCAATTATGATAAGAGCCAATAAAACAACTATACCAATTCCAACCCAACTTAATGTAAATTCTGAACCAGCAATTGATACAATTTCATTAGAATAGTTAAAGGCATTGGTAATGGTACCATTGATAGCATTACTCTGTACGCCTGGTAACAGAAATCCTGTACTTACTAAAGTGATAACTGCAAATAATACAGCATACCATTTAACACCTAAGCCCTTTTCAATATAATATGCAGGACCTCCACGGAATTCAGACCCATCCTTTTGTTTATAGACTTGAGCTAAGGTTGATTCGACGAATGCTGATGCCGAACCGAGAAAAGCAATCAACCACATCCAGAATATTGCACCAGGCCCACCCATATATATAGCTGTAGCCACACCAACAAAGTTACCTGTTCCTACACGTCCTGAAATAGCTAGTGCAAACGCCTGAAA
>JAZQRD010000013.1:0-5273 GCA_045629405.1 Sphingobacterium sp.
AGGATTTTAAGTCCTGCGTGTCTACCAGTTCCACCACCTAGGCAACTCTGGAGCGAAAGACGAGATTCGAACTCGCGACCCCAACCTTGGCAAGGTTGTGCTCTACCAACTGAGCTACTTTCGCTTTTTTAAGTCTTTCAAATGTGCAAGACATCGCGTCTTGTTCGTTTTGATGATGCAAATATAGGGCTATATTTCTATTTTGCAAAATTTATTTTGGCTTCCTAATGGCTATTAACTATGAAATATCATCAACTACTTCATAATCAAATTTAAAAAAAAATCAATTAATATGAGCTTTGACCGATTTTTGAGAAGATATGATTGCTTTCATAGCCTTTGGACTGTAGATAGCGTATAAGTTTTGCTTTTTCAGCGAGCGATAACTTGTTGGGAGATGTACCTACTTTTTTGAGGATAAGTTCTTCTAGTTTTGATTCATACTCATCAAGATCAATTTCGCGCATTGCTATTTTGATAAGCGGGTCTGATATTCTTTTGGCTTTAAGATGTTGCTTTATCTTGACCATGCCCCAACTTTTAAGATTAAATTTGCCGTGAACAAATGCTTTAGCAAAACGTTCTTCATTCAAAAAGTTTTCAGCTATCAAGTCGGCTATTATATTTTCTACTTCTTCCTCATGCATTCCCCACTCATAGAGTTTATCACGGACTTCTTGTTGAGCACGCTCTTGATAGGCACAATAACTTTCAATTTTGAGCTTTGCTTGTAATTGGGTTAATACCTTCTTTTTCTTTCCTTGATCCTCCATATTACAAATCTTCAAAAAATGATAGACATCTTAAAAATAATAGTGAAATTTGTTTTACATCATCAGATATGTATACAGTATCACAACTTCTACAAAAAATCTCTTCCAATAGGAATCTTTGTCCACAACCGGATTTAGAAATTTATTCATTGGCTTATGATACGCGTAAAATTCGCATTGGTATCAACAGTCTGTTTTTCGCCCTAATAGGGCAACGGGATGGACATCAATATATTACTGATGCTTACCATTTAGGTGTACGCTCGTTTGTCGTTTCTGCGACTGATTTGGATATTCGTAATTTTCCAAATGCCAATTTTATTTGGGTAGAAGATACACTGGCTGCTATCCAGCAACTAGCTGCTTTTCATAGAAATCATTTTGAATATCCAATTATTGGTATTACAGGTTCAAATGGTAAAACTGTGGTAAAAGAGTGGCTCTATTCGATGCTTTCACAAGATATTCATTGTTATCAAAGTCCCAAAAGTTACAATTCCCAACTGGGTGTAGCTATTTCTTTATGGGGCTTGGATGAGAAATTTGATCTAGCATTGATTGAAGCAGGCGTCAGCATGGTAGGAGAGATGCAAGCACTTGAGGAGATGATAAAACCCACGTTAGGTATTTTTACAAGTATGGGTAATGCACATGATGAAGGATTTATTTCTGCAGATCTAAAAATAAGAGAAAAGTGGAAGCTCTTCCAGGATGTAGCAAAAATCTACGCACCGTCATCAGCATTGTATGAAGAACAATTACGAGATCCTCGATTGATCTGTTGGGGTATCAGAGAAGAAGATATGTTGCAGATAACGGATATTATCAAGCATACTCGTACTACAGAAGTTTCTTTAGTTTTCGATAATAGTATCGAATTTGTACTTGTGGTACCTTTCATTGATACAGCTTCTATTGATAATGTATTGACATGTGCATTAGTTTTAGCAGACTTAGGAATAGATTGGCCGGTAATACAAAAAAAAGTAGATGTATTAGGTCCATTAGAAATGCGACTCAAGCTGAAGAAGGGTAGAAATAATATTAGTATTATAGATGATACTTATTCTAATGATGTCGCTTCACTGCAAATAGCGCTAGATTTTTTAGCGCAGCAAAATCAGCATAATTCCAAAAAAGTCATTCTATCAGATATAGAAGGTCAGCGATGGGATGAGCAAAGCAAGTCACTGATAGTCGATGCCCTAAATCGTCATGGCCTTGATGAGGTCGTATTGGTTGGGAACCGTATTCAAGAAATAGGTGCTCGATTAAATATGCCTGTGAAATCAATGGTTAATACAGATGAATTAATCAAATTCGTTAGCACTTATACATGGCATGATGCAACTATTCTCATTAAAGGTGCGCGAATGTTTCAACTGGAAAGGATAAGTAACTCATTAGTAGAAAAATCTCATGAGACAGTTCTAGAAATTAATTTAAATGCGCTGGAGCATAATTTGAATCAATATCGTGCACATGTGCGTAGTGATGTGAAGATTATGGCGATGGTAAAAGCATTTTCATATGGCTCTGGAAGTTTTGAAGTTGCTAATATTTTACAATTTCACAAAATAGATTATTTGACAGTTGCATTTGTAGATGAAGGCGTAGAATTAAGAAGAGGAGGGATAAGTTTACCCATCATGGTATTGAGTCCGCATGAAAGTTCTTTTGATGATTTGGTGAGATGTAGTCTAGAGCCGGAAATATATTCGTTGCGTATATTGAAAGCTTTTGTTTCTTACATCCGTGAATTGGGGCTTAAAAATTATCCGATTCATATCAAGATCGACACTGGTATGCATCGCTTAGGTTTCATGGAAAACGATCTAGATGATCTTTTCTTCTATCTAAAACAGCATGATGAAGTTCGCGTGGTCTCTACATTCTCACATCTCGTGGGAGCAGGATCATCTTCGTTTGAAGATTTTACACATCAACAGATTAACCTGTTTCGCCGCTGTGCCGCTAAGTTAGAAGCGCAAATCGGTTATTCGGTAGTAAAGCATATTTGTAATACTTCAGGTATCATACACCATCCAGAAGCACATCTTGATATGGTTCGATTAGGTATTGGGCTTTATGGATATGATATGGCGCCCAAAAATATTCGTCTAAACCCGGTTAGTAAATTGAAGACTACTATATCACAGATTAAATATTTGAAGTCCTCGGAGACTATTGGTTATGATCGGAAAGGTATTTTATCACGAGATAGTGTGATAGCGACAGTGAAAATAGGATATGCTGATGGTTACGATCGCCGACTAGGTAATGGTGTAGGTAAAATGCGTATTCATGGTCATGAAGTGCCGACAATAGGTAATATTTGTATGGATATGTGTATGCTAGATATTACAGGTGTCCAAGTCTCAGAAGGAGACGAAGTAGAGGTTTTTCCAAATATTATGCAAACCGCTATTGATATAGGGAATATTCCATATGAATTGCTAACAGGTATTTCATCTCGAGTAAAAAGAGTGTATTTTTACGAATAAAATATTTCAATACTATACCATGGTCAAAAAATTATTTCAAAGAATTCTTTATTATCTAATTAAAGGAATATTGGTTGTCGTACCTGTAGCTGGTGCAGTATTCTTAATAATTTGGATTGTAGCGTCTTTGGATACGGCTCTCAATATCAGTCAGCATTTTTTGGAGGATGAGCATGGCCATCCAATATATATTCCAGGGATTGGAATATTGACAGTGGTATTGTTGTTGATTTTGGTAGGCTTAGTTTTTACTTCATTAGTTACGGAGCCAATCAAAAATTGGTTGAGCCGTACAATAAATAAGATACCACTATTCAATACCTTATATTCATCCATCAAGGATTTTACAGAAGCATTTGTCGGTGATGCCAAAAAATTCAATGAACCTGTTATAGTTCAAGTGAATGATATGGGATTGAAAAAAATTGGATTCTTAACACAAAGAGATCTTGGATCAATCGGGCTCGAAGGTGAAGTTATTGTATATTTTCCATATTCGTATTCTTTTGCTGGTCAGATAGTAGTCGTACAGTCTAAGTACGTCACCAAGTTGAATATGTCAGCTACTGATGCAATGAAATTGGTAGTATCTGGTGGTGTGTCAGGAATTGAATAAAATAGTATGTCTGGATTTTTAAACAAAATTTTCAAAAAGAAACAGGTAGTCGACATGGCGCAAATTGAGCGTAATGCGAAAGCTTCGTTCGAATTGGCTCAGTTAGATAAAAAATTATTAGCTGAAATGCTTAAAGATCCGGATAAATACACCGAATACCTACTATTTCTTTCTAATGAATTGATTATTGAGGAGAAGGAGACTCGTTCGATTGATGCTGAATTCGGTAGTATTCGTAGATATTTGGATGCCTATAGTCGATCATCAGAGCAGCAAATCTATTACAAAGATGATTATACGTGCGATGATGTATCACAAGAATTGCCTGCATTCATTTTATTCCCATTAATTCAAAATGCGCTACATTGGGGTTATAATACTTATGAAAAACACCCAATACGAATTCGACTAAGGTTGAGTGAAGGTTTTCTTCGTCTTGAAGTAAGTAATCGCGTAAATCATTATATAGCCAACCAACAAGATACAGTGCTAATAGATTACTATAAAGCTCGCCTAGAGCTACTATTTGGTGACCGCTATAAATTAATTATGAATAGTAATACCAATAATTTTAAGGCAACCCTGATGATTCAATTGGTAGATAAAGGCTAAAAATTCATCATAATGTAACTTATTTTGACATGCTTGAAATTATTCTACATAAATTTATATATTTAAATAAATAAATAATTGTCAGGTTTAAATAAGTTAAATATGATAGGTACACTGATAGAAAAAGAAAGCATTAGCAACTATAAGATCATAGCAGCTAACTCTAATAATGTTGATGAACTACGCACCAAGTTGAATGACGCTCAGCGATTAGGTAATGAATTTAAATCTAAAGTAGCCATCGTCTTTAATACGGAAGACGGTCCGAAGCGTATCGAAACTACTGTATGGTCAGTGACAGAAAACTATCTGCAGATCAAACATGGTGTGCTACTCCCTTTAAGTTCGATTATTTCTATTGAATACTAATTAATAAGAAAAGCAGCCTTTTGGCTGCTTTTCTGTTGATATTAAACACACTATAAAATTAATTAAAAGTCAAATCTGAATCGCGCACGAATTCCCCAATCTGATACAGTAGGATTTTCTAAATAATTCAAACGCTTTACAAAATCTACACGCAAAATTTTAAAAATATTTGTCAAACCAACACTTGCTTCCATGTATGGTTTCGAACCAAATCTAAACGAAGAAATTTCTCCGTCTCCATTGTGCTGCCAGTCAATCAGATCATTGGTATAAGTTGGATTATTCTCATCACGTAATCCACCATATACAGCTTTGAAACTAAATACTTCACGCCATTGTAAACGCTTTATAGCAGGAAGTTTATTTAATATAAAACCATTCATATAGTATTGAACGTTG
>JAZQRD010000014.1:0-11596 GCA_045629405.1 Sphingobacterium sp.
TACAGCTACAACAGAAGACGCTACAACTTTACAACAAGGTCAACCTGCATCAACAATACCACTATTCAAATTCTATAAAGTAAAATCTGGCGTATCATTCACTAATGATGATATCCCAAAAAACAAAAAAACAGCTTTTATTTTATTTGATCCTAACTGTTCACACTGTCGTACAGAAGCAGGTCTAATTGGGAAAAACTACGCTAAAATTAAAGATATTAATATCTACTTTGTTAGTATGAATGATCCAGCTTTAATGGCTAGTTTCTTAGAAACTTTTGCTAAAGAATTAGTTGGTAAACCTAATGTAGAAGTGCTTTACGATAGAAACCAAGAATTCATTCAAAAGTTCCATGTTCCTTCTCAATTCCCAGCGAATTATGTTTATGGCACGGATGGCAAATTCCAAGCATTCTGGGAAGGCGATAAAAAAATCGAAGATATCATCGCTGCATATAATAAATAAGTAAGTAATGAGAATAGCAATTAATGGGTTCGGTCGTATTGGGAGACATACCTTACGTAATCTTTTAACAAGAGGTATTGATGATGTAGAAGTGGTAGCGATTAATGATTTGACCGATCCTATTACGCTAGCACACCTATTAAAATACGACTCCGTACATGGACCTTTTCCAGGTACAGTAGAAGCGACATTAGATGGTATTATCATCAATGGTAAAACTATTGCTGTCTATCAGCAAAAGAATCCTGCAGAACTACCTTGGAATGAATTAATGATTGATGTAGTGATCGAGTCTACAGGCTTTTTCACCAAACATACTGATGCATCAAATCACTTAATTGCAGGTGCAAAACAAGTGATAATTTCTGCTCCATCACCTGACAAAGAGGTTCCGACAGTGGTTTTAGGCATTAATGATGTTGATTTCGATTGGACGACAAAGATATTTTCGAATGCTTCGTGTACAACCAATAACGTAGCTCCACTTGTAAAAATATTAGATGAAAATTGGGGGATAAAAGATGGTTATATTACGACCGTACACTCCATGACTGGTGATCAAAATCTGCATGATGCACCGCATCGAGATTTACGCCGTGCACGGGCTGCCTCATCTTCGATCATACCTACAACAACAGGTGCTGCCAAGGCTATTACGAATGTGTTTCCTCACTTAGATGGCAAATTAGGCGGTGCTGGAATTCGTGTTCCTGTATTGAACGGTTCATTGACCGATTTTACGTGCACATTGTTAAATGAAACAACAGTTGAGGAAATTAATTGCAAATTTAGAGAAGCAGCGGCCAATTCGTTGAAGCAAGTGCTCTATTATACCGAAGATCCAATTGTTTCTATAGATATCATTAACAATCCATACTCCTGCGTATTCGATGCTCAGCTTACTTCTATTGTTGGAGGCTTGGTCAAAGTAGTGGGTTGGTATGATAATGAATTTGGTTATTCAAACCGTTTAGTTGATATTTTAGAAAAACTTAGTAAAAAATGATACGTTTCATAACAGCTGAACAAACTTTACCACTACGTTCGTTAGTTCTACGTAATGGTTTACCTGAGGCAGAATGTTTATTTGATCACGACAAATTGCCTACCACCTTTCATTTAGGTTATATAGATGAAATGGGGGAAATTGTTTGTGTATTAACTTGTATGAAAGAAAATCACGGCAAACTACCAAAGGACGCTTATCGCTTACGTGGAATGGCAACACATCCTGATAGCAGACGAAAAGGGTTCGCAGCTGAATTGTTAAACGCTGCCATTACACACCTGAAAACACAACTTGAAGTAGACTACTTGTGGTTCAATGCCCGAACCAATGCTTTTCTATTTTACGAAGCTCTAGGATTTGAATTTATGTCAGATGAGTTTGATATTCCAGGCATTGGTCCACATCGCGAAATGTTTAAGTTGCTATAAACTAGACTTATTTGTTAAATCCAATTTCTTAATGATGATGCCACCTCCAATCAAAATAAGAAAAACTAACACATATTTTCCATATTGACTGTAAAAATCATGCGCATAATTGCTTAAGAATTTTGTAATTACAAAAGGCTCTTTCCACCATCTGAAAATAGAAACAAAAATAAAGAAGATCATAATTTGTATCCATTTCGTATTGGTAGACTTTTCAAGATTTAATAATACGTAGAAAAATACGACCAAACTTGAAATCTCTATTAAGAATTGAAATACATGGAATAATACGTTGCTTTCTGCATTATAGCAGAAAATATTTAATGCAATAACCAAAATTAACAGGAGTAAATAAATCGGCTTCTTCATTGTTTATATATTGGATTATTTAATTTACAGAATTTTACTGAAATAAATAATGCCGACATCATAAAACATTACAAATAGAGCTGTTAATTTGGATTTCGTTGGTATTTAGTTCTTACTATATAACTAGCTAGCAACCAAATTGTGACAATTATTAATGGTACCAGTAACCAAAGCTTTTCAGCGAGAATAGGATAAAATAATTTGAACCCGTAATTAAATGTATTGGCTGAAGTAGCGAAAATTATAATATTATAAAAAGCATACTTTTGAGTCTCTCTCCTACTTTTACTATTAAATGTATAGATAGACCATCCAAATGCTATTGCAGTTAATATGAGCTGACATCTATGCAAAAAGGAGATATCATGCACAGCTAATAATAATTGATTTACAAAGATAAGTATAGCAATTAATAAAAATTTGTTCATAAAATATAAGATTAGCTTTTTACATCTCGCGTTCAACCCCCAATCCAAAAAGTGCAAAATCATATTTAACGGGATCTTGAAAATCTAATATGGCCAGATTTTCGGTCAATTCTACAGCAGTCTTCCAATTCACCTTATCCAATGTAATCAAATGAAACTTTCGTGCTACACGCTCGACATGCACATCACAAGGACAGATTAGCTGTGATGGGGATATCCGATTCCAAATGCCAAAATCAACTCCTTTATCATCCTGACGCACCATCCAACGAAGAAACATATTTAAGCGTTTGCAAGTCGATTTCTGTGCAGGTGAGCTCACATGCTTGCGCGTACGCACAGGATAATCTGGCAGCGAGAAGAAATAGTTTTTAAATTCATTTAAAGACTTTTCTATAGAGATTTGATTGGGTTCGGAATTTTCTTGACCAATCAGAAATGCATCTTCCAAAGAATCAAAACGTTGGTAATGATATTTAAAAAATTCCACAAAATACAATAAGTCAGTGTCATTGAACGTACGGTGCTTAAAGCCTAATAATGCTTTCAGGTCAGCCTCTTGATGATGCATAATGAAATCATGCGGAGCGCCATCCATACGCTCTATTAGCTCCTTACATTTATTGATTATTGTCTTACGCTGTCCCCATGCCAAAATAGATGCTATGAAACCCATTATTTCTACATCCTCCTTTTTATTAAATAAATGAGGAATACAAATTGGATCATTCGCTATAAAGTTTGGTTGATTATACTCTTCTACTTTAGCATCCAAAAAATCTTTAAGATTAAAATCTGACATACACAAAAATAAGTAAAATGAGTGGAAGTCAGCTCTTTCTACTATCTTATAAATGAGTAGGTCAAATATTAGACTAAAATCATCAACTATCCACTATAGCGTCAGCAGCATCCTCGCCAGTTTGTATAGCACCTTCCATAAATCCTTGCCAATCAGCCAAATGTTCGCCTGCAAAATAAGTATGCATAAATGGTTCGGTTAAAGCAGGTCGTACCCTATTCCATTGGTTAATACCATACAAAGCATATGCCCCATTCGAGTATGGATCATTTCCCCAATAATAATTAGTTTGGCTATTTATCTTTCTTTTGATATCACCAAAATGAGGTTTTAACGTCTCGATAATAGCATTTGCCGCATATTTATTCGTACTATTTCCAAAGATCGCAGCCTTCTCTCCTATAGTATACGACATCAACACACCTTGTGGGCCTGATTGAGATTTGGTAGCATGATAGAAATAATGTGGTAATTCATCCGTGATTATATCAAATGATTCATCTTTCCAAAACCGACTTTTGAACTCTACAGCATGTTTGTTAATACGAGCATATTGAAGCTCATTTATGGCATTTATTTTATTTTCTGGAAGTTCTGGTGACCATTCAATCTTACGCATTGCCAATGTTGGGATTGTACAAATTATGCTATCGGCTTCAAAGACTTTACCATTCGTACAGATCACTTTTACTTTTTTATTTTGTTCAATACGCACTGCAGTATGTCCTAGTAATATGTGTTGATCACCTATACGCTCCAGAAACTTACTTGCAAGCCTTGAATTACCTCCTCGGATTTTAAAATCCATTTCATTCTTGTCACTACTATGGGCATATTCTTCCAACGCTGATCCTGCAGAAACATGCCTAATACTTTCGCCAAAGTCTGTACTATCTAATAGTTCGTGTATATCTAAATCAAAATCTGAACATCCATTATTCACCAAAAAACGCCACCAGTCGTACTGATCAAATTTTAACTTTTCAAGGTCTGATGCATGACGATAATTTTCTAACAGAGAATCAAATTTTAACTTCCAATCATGGGAATAAGACCATTTCTTAGCTGCTGAATATTTCCCTTTGTAAATCAAGTGCGTGTCAAATCGATTATCCATAAGCTCTAAATTAAATTCGCGGCAAAGATCGATCACACGCTTATGAGATTCTCCTATCCATTCTGCACCCAGCTCAATCACATTTTTAGCATTGATAGCATGGGAAAATACGCGACCACCTATTCTACTACGACTTTCTAAAATAATAACCTCGTATCCCCTTTGTTTAAGTCGATATGCAGCTGCTAATCCAGCTAATCCAGCTCCTATGCATATAACCTTTTTGGATGATTTAATAAGTGGTGCTCCATATACGTTAGTGAGTATACTGGGGATTGCAATGCTGGAAGCTCCAAGAAATAATGACTTCTTAAGAAACTGTCTTCGCTGATTCATATAGATTAATTGGTTGGTTTCCCAAACTTACTAAATGAATAACATTTATGAAATTACATTCAATAATTATGTAAAACAAAAAAGAGTGGAAGTCACCTCCCACTCTGTCTATATGCTTTTCAGAAAATTATTAATCAGCCAAAACCTGCTTTAGATCCTCTATTAAGTCCTCAGCATCTTCTATACCTACTGATAGTCGCAATAAATTATCTACAACGCCTACTTTCTCGCGTGCTTCTTTAGGGATTGAACCATGCGTCATCGTCGCTGGGTGATTTACCAAAGATTCTACACCTCCTAAAGATTCAGCTAAAGTGAATACTTTAAAACGTGAAGCAATTCGGAACGTTTCTTTCAAATCTGCATCCTTCAACACAATAGATATCATACCACCGAAATCACGCATTTGTTTTTTAGCAATTTCGTGTCCTGGATGATCAGTGAATCCTGGCCAATAGATCGTTTCTACTTTTGGATGTGTTTTTAAAAATTCAGCTACCTTACGACCATTCGCACAATGCGCTTGCATACGTAAGTGCAATGTCTTAATACCACGTAATGCTAAGAACGCATCTTGAGGACCAGGCGTACCACCCACAGCATTATAGAAAAACCAAAGACGCTTGTATAATTCCTCATCTTTCAAAATCAAAGCACCCATCACTACATCAGAGTGACCATTGATATATTTAGTAGCAGAATGCATTACGATATCCGCTCCTAAATCAAGAGGGTTCTGTAAGTATGGTGAAGCGAATGTATTGTCTACCACGTATAATACGTTTTTCTCCTTTGCAATCTTACCGATAGCTTCAACATCTGCTATTTTAAGAGTAGGATTGGTAGGTGTTTCTACCCAAATCAATCGAGTCTTTTCATTGATAGCTTGCGCTACCTCCTCAGGATTAGATGTATTTACAAAGTGAAACTTTATGCCATATCCTTCATATACTTTCGTAAAGATTCGGTATGAACCACCGTACAAATCATCGCCTGTTACGACTTCATCCCCTGGTTGTAACAGTCTCAACACACAATCTGTTGCAGCCATACCACTAGAGAAAGCCATACCGAATTGGCCATTTTCTAATGCTGCTAGACAGTCTTCCAACGCCTTACGTGTAGGGTTGGTACCACGAGAATACTCAAAACCTTTGTGCTCTCCAGGTGATGCTTGCTTATATGTAGATGTTTGATATATAGGGGTCATCACAGCGCCCGTAGTTGGGTCAGCTTCTTGGCCAGCATGAATTGCTTTTGTTGCGAATTTATATGCCATGTTGTAATTTTTTTAATTGTTATTTGTAAAAATATTAAAAATATAATGGAGATGCGTATTTAAAGCGATAATCTAAAGACTCTATGATTTTATCTCCGATTACTATTTTTTGAAAAGATTGTTGTGGATCGTAACTAGCTGGCATATCGAATCCATATTTCTTTGCTGAAGCTTTGATTATCTCTTCCTTCGAAGGATGTTCAGGGGCAACGATATTGTATATTCCTAATGACAAATCATTATCAAATCCTTCTATAATCAAAGCAACCACATCATCTAGATGAACAAAATTAGCAGGCTGATTACCGGTAGTGCAGACCTTCCTTTGGAAATATTTAGCGAAGATTCTATTCTTACCAAATAATCCTCCAAGACGATAAATTATAATCGGGATATTACTAGCTAACTTATTTTCTGCATATAATAGCCGCACATTTAATTCTTCCGAATGATCTTCATCAAACGTCCCATCTTTATCCGGATATATCCCGGTTGAACTCAGAAAGATTGCTTTAGCATACGTTAGAGTTTGTAAATAGGTAACCACATTGGTAAAGCGCTGTTCTAAGACAATCTGTTCTGCACGAGATGATGCCGGAATGGAGACTAATATATAGTCAAACTCCCTTGGAAAAGAAATAACATCACTATCCTTATCAAAATTCACACAGGCGGCATGCAACCCTAACCCCTGTAAACGTATTTTCTTCTCCTCTGACGTACAGGTCACGAAAACCTCAATTCCACGATTAAGATAGTTAAGAGCTAACTCCTCACCTACCCAACCGCAACCTAAAATCAGTATTTTCATCGTAACTTATTGTAAAGAGATCTAAATAAATTCATAAACCATTTTTAAATAAAATCTCGCCTTACAAAAATATCGTTTCTGAAGGAATGGTAATCCATTGTACATAATTTTTTAGTAGCGAGATTTGCTAAACTTCTGCAATAAAAAGAACAATTCATACATGGTATTGAATGTTGAAATGTTGCGATTTTAACAAATTATTATAAAAGAAAAAAGAGCAAAGATTGTTTTCTTTGCTCTTTCAAATATGTTATAGTCTTATGACTAGTATGCTTTCGCAAATAATACACGACCTTTTGATGGTTTACCTGTGAAGATACAAACACCTTCTTCTTCAGCGAAATCCAAAGGAATACAGCGCGTAGTTGCTTTTGTCTCTTCTTTCACACGTTTTTCTGTTTCTACAGTACCATCCCAGTGACAAGATACAAATCCACCTTTCGTCTCTAATACATCTTTGAATTCTTCGTACGAATTTACCTCTGTGATATGTGAATCACGGAAACTTAAAGCCTTATTGAAGATATTATCTTGAATCTCATCCAATAAAGCAATGATATTTTGTGCCAATCCTTCTTGAGAAACTGTTTCTTTAGTTTGCGTATCACGACGCGCTAATTCCACCGTACCGTTTTGCATATCGCGCGCACCGATCGCTAGTCGAAGAGGTACACCTTTTAATTCCCATTCTGCAAATTTGAAACCTGGACGTTGTGTATCGCGATCGTCATATTTTACAGAAATATCAGCGACTTTAAGATCTTTATTCAATTGATCTACGAACGCATCAATGCTAGCTTTTTCCTCAGCAGTTTTAAAGATAGGAACAATTACTACTTGAATAGGCGCTAATTTCGGAGGTAATACCAAACCTTGGTCATCTGAGTGAGCCATGATTAAGGCACCCATCAATCGTGTAGACACCCCCCATGAAGTAGCCCATACATACTCTTGCTTACCCTCCTTAGAAGTAAATTTCACATCGAAAGCTTTAGCAAAGTTTTGACCTAAGAAATGAGAAGTACCTGCTTGTAATGCTTTACCATCTTGCATTAATGCTTCGATAGTATATGTATCTAATGCCCCTGCAAAACGTTCGCTCTCTGTCTTGCGACCACGGATAACAGGTACAGCCATTGTTTTTTCTGCAAATTCTGAATACACATCAAGCATTTGTTGTGCTTCTACAACAGCTTCTTCAGAAGTAGCGTGTGCTGTATGGCCTTCTTGCCATAAAAATTCTGCTGTACGCAAGAATAAGCGCGTACGCATTTCCCAGCGTACTACGTTAGCCCATTGATTGACAAGGATTGGTAGATCACGATACGATTCAATCCAACCTCTATATGTATTCCAAATAATAGTTTCAGAAGTAGGACGAACAATTAATTCTTCTTCTAATTTAGCATCTTCATCCACGACGATATTACCATTACCATCATTTTTAAGTCGATAATGCGTCACGACAGCACACTCTGTAGCAAAGCCTTCTACATGTGATGCTTCTTTAGAAAAGAACGATTTAGGAATAAATAATGGGAAGTAAGCATTACTATGACCCGTTTCTTTGAAACGTTTGTCCAAAATTGCTTGCATACGTTCCCAAATGGCATAACCATAGGGCTTGATTACCATGCATCCTCTCACTGCAGAATATTCTGCTAAATCTGCCTTAATAACTAAATCATTATACCATTGTGAATAATCTTCACTACGACTTGTTATTCCTTTACTCATTACCTTTATAACTATTTAATTTGTAACAAAATATTGTTGTTTTCAAAGCAAAAACACTTCATGTGCTCTTGCTAAAAAATTTATTTATATTTTTGATTTGAGGTATTAAACCCTCATCAAAAATCTGCGTCTAAGATAGTAAAAAGAGACTGGATTATCTAAACACTTTAGAGATAAAGATATTATGAAAACAAATAGATTACTTATCGGAGGATGCACTTTAGCTCTTGTAGCTGCGATTAGTTCGTGTTCTACTAGCAGACAGATCACCTATAGAGATGATGTGTATAATACGCGCTCAGCCAACACTTCTAAGGAAGTATATCAGAGCCCAGATTACTATTATACTGACGAACAATACGCAAATAACGAAGAGAATCAATACTACGAAGACGAGTATACTGATGAAGAATACTACGAAGGCGAATATGAGGAATTAGAATATGCAAATCGAATAAATAGATTTTATTATTCATCACCTGGTATGCGTTACTATGATCCATTCTTCGACCCATGGTATGGATATGCTGGATTTGGAGGTTTTGGTGGAATTGGTCTAGGTTGGTCTAATTGGGGATGGGGATCTAGTTGGTCAATGGGCTTTGGTTGGGGTAATCCATACCATGGTTTTGGATTAGGCTGGAATCGTCCTTATTATGGCGGATTTGGTTATGGTTGGAATTCACCTTTCTATCATGGATATTGGGGAATGAATTCAATGTATAGTAGTTGGGGACATCC
Organism: Sphingobacterium sp.; assembly: GCA_045629405.1. Lineage (GTDB taxonomy): Bacteria > Bacteroidota > Bacteroidia > Sphingobacteriales > Sphingobacteriaceae > Sphingobacterium. The sequence goes on from JAZQRD010000014.1 coordinate 9,524, forward strand.
TTACTACGGATATAATAATGGATACTATGCTGGTGGTGGATACGGAGGCAATCGTTATGCTATACGTCCAGCTGGATCATCTGTACGTTCAGACAATAGAGGTAATTTCAATACAAGAGTTGGTGCGAACTCATCTCGAAGAAGTGATGTTGCTATATCAGGTAATCGCAGAGCCACTGTCTCAAGAGATGAAAACGGTAGAATCGTTTCAGGGAATCGCGTTAGCACTAGACGTAATGCAGATGCTACTACTGTCAACCGTGAAGGCACATCCTCAAATAGAGGAGGTAGCTTATCGACTACACGTCGCTCATCGACTAATAATACCGGCACTATAAATAGTAGACAACCTGCTAATACAGCTCAAGGTAGAACATCTACTACACGAAGAGAGACTACTTCTCCAAATGTAAATAGACCTACTACTGCACCGCAAACATCGCGCAGTACGACTACAAGGCGTACAAGTGAGGCTACTCCTTCTAGAAGTTCAGGATCTAACAATACATACACTCCACCAGCAAGATCTTCAGGCTCTACAATGTCGTCTGGAGGAGGAAGTTCAAGAAGTGGTGGTTCAATGTCTAGTGGAGGCTCATCATCTGGAGGAAGTTCTCGTTCATCTGGATCTTCAAGAAGATAAATTAATTATAACAAGTAATATACAGCCAATAGAAATATTGGCTGTATATACATAAACATATAGAATTTCAAATAGCAACGTATGAAAATAAAACATATAGTCCTTTCAGCATTTATATCGACCGTATATTGGGGAGCAGCTCAAGCACAATCTGTAGATGATGCTGTATTGATGTCCAAAGAGGATCTAACTGGATCTGCTCGTATGCGTGGTATGGGTAATGCGCAGACAGCTATTGGAGGTGATGTATCTGTATTGAATGGTAACCCAGCTGGATTGGGCTTTTTTAGCCGCTCGGATGCAAGTATCACTTTGAATTATCTAAATAATACGAATAAGTCAAATTTTGGAGGAAGTAATACCTCGAGTAAAAAAGATAATTTCGGAATAGATCAAGCTGGAGTTGTTTTTAACTTCCCTTCTTCAGGATATTCTAGAAGTGGCTGGCAAAATTTTAATGTTGGTATCTCTTATAACAAGACACAAAATTATAATAACCGACTTACGTACGAAGGTAATAACGGTAATACGACTATTGTTAATGGTTTGACTGATATCATGAGTGGTAATTTCGAAAGTGATTTTATCAATTCAAATATTGTTGAGAAATTTGGGGATAATAGTAAAGGTTACTTTCCGTTAGCGGTTGAAAATGGAGACAAGGGTCAATATAATGATGTAGTCACTAAAGGAGAGAAAAGTAAAACCTCATTTGGTTTTGGTGCCAATTATAATAATTCATTCTATATCGGTGCTACGCTTGGATTAACTTCATTTCGTTATGAAAAAACTTCCACTTTCATAGAAAATGGTTGGACTAAAAATCGTGGTGAGATATTAGTAGATAACCCAAATTCTACTTATGCCGATCCTAATCATCCTAATTACGACTTTGCGGAGGCAAGCTATGAGTTATTTGATAATTACAATCAGTATACTGATGGATCTGGCATTGACGTAAAATTAGGTATGATTTATAAGCCTGCTACTGATTGGAATGTAGGACTTACGATCACCACACCTACATGGACTACTATAAAAGATGATACACGTTCATATACTGATATAGACTTCTATGATAATGCTACAGCAGCAAATCCTTTTTCAAGCTATGAATCGGATTACTACGATAGCGGTTTAGACTTCAATATGACGACTCCATGGAAATTAGCTTTCGGTGCGACTAAATATTTCCAAAGAGGTCTATTAACTGCAGATGCAGAGTATGTCACATATAATACTATCAAATATTCATCTGCTAGTACTTATCCATCGAGAAGTTATGATGTAATTAATCAAAATATTAAAGATGAGTTGCAAAGTGCTTTTAACTTTCGAATCGGTGGTGAATACCTTTTTACTAATATCGTAAGTGGTCGTGCTGGATTTAACTACTTCGGTAATCCATACAAAAATGCTGATGACAAAAA
>JAZQRD010000015.1:0-50960 GCA_045629405.1 Sphingobacterium sp.
ATTAGTTCTTAAATATAATCATTCTGTGTTGTGACTTTCAAATCATTTGTTAATTTTTAATCCATATAGAATACTTGCTGTAATACTTGTGCTTTTGGCGAATTATCGTCCTCTACTTCCATTAAATCTGCCATATAATTCCACCACTTACTCATAATTGGATGACTTTTTAATTCTGACTCATCAAAGTTTTTACCTTGTGTTTGTACAGCGAATAATGTTGTCTCATCGGTGTCTACAAATATTGAGTAATCACCAATCTCCATTTTCTTTAATAAATCGAGAAGTTCTGGCCAAATATTGTCATGACGACGCTTATATTCATCCAGGACACCTTCCTTTAGTTTCATCTTAAATGCTATTCTATTCATTTCTTGGTATACGTTAAACTATAATTTCCCGAACCTACTATTAGTCTAGATTCATTTCCTACGACCTCTTGTTTCTTAACTAAACTATGTCTTTCTAAAGAGTCGTTGTTAAGTTTAATATCTGTTGCTCCATCGGGAATACAGATAGTAGCATTAACATTTATCGGAATCGAAAAATTTTGTGTCACACGCTGATTATTTAACTTCCAAGAAGATTTAATAAGCCCCGAAATAGAGTGATAAGACCCATCGACTGCTCCTATTGTGTTTGGTTCTATCTCAGGTCTGATGATAATAGTATTGTATCCGGGCGATAAAGCTTTAATACCTATCATATTTTCAAACATCCATTCATTGACAGCTCCAAATGCATAATGAGAGAATGAATTCATAGCTGCATTATGGCGGAAACCTTCACCTTGTATATAAGAATCCCAGCGTTCCCAGATAGATGTAGCACCATTGATCACCTCGTATCCTAATGATGGGTATTCGGTACTTAATAAAAGCGCATAAGCCTTATCTGAAGATCCTGATTGAGACAATGTTGGCAACAATGGCTTGAATCCTAGAAATCCTGTTGTCAACTTATTATCGTTATCAATGATGAGCTGACGTAGATAATTTCCCGCTGCTACCGCATCTTCTTCATCCAATATCCCAAAGTATAGTGCATTCGCATATGAAGTCTGTGTATGCCCAGTAAACCCTAATTGTCCATCTACATAGCCATCACCATTACCATAATGCTCAGCATCCGCTTTCAATTTTTTATCCTTAGACATGAAATGCTTTTTGAACGCATCTTTTATGGAATGCATATCAGCAGTGTACTTCACCTGCAAGTCATCACGGTCGATCGCTTGACTCATCTCAGCCATAAGTTTTGCACAATAGTAATAATACATGCTCGCGAGCAAATCTGGACTTGTCTTCTTACCCACAGAAAGCCAATCAGCAAAGCCTCCTTTGGGCGATATATCTTCGAAAGATCCTTCCTTAAATATTCCTTGCTGAGTGCGACTTTGTAGAAAATCCATAAAGCGAATCATATACGGCATAGATAGCTCGACAATACGTGTATCATTATACGTTCGGTATATCTCGTAAGTACATATAATACCAGCTTCAGACCAACCTGGTGAAAAAGTATCTGATGATCGAATAGCTGCATCACCTTTCGCGTTCACGGGCATAGGTGCGTAGACCGGATATGCTCCGTTAGGCCATTGACTATCGTGTAAATCCTGAATCCATTTGGTATGAAATGGCGCAATATCAGCAATAAATGCTGCAGATCGCATATATACCTGTGCATCGCCAGTCCATCCTAGACGCTCATCACGTTGTGGACAATCTGTTGGCACATCTAAATAATTCGCCCGCTGAGTCCATACGATATTGCTATACAATTGATTCAACATAGCATTATCGGATTGGAATTTACCAACATTTTGGAGATTAGAACTTAGTACTAAGCCTTCTATGAAATCTTTTTTAGGATCGAACTTCAGCCCAGAAACCTCTACGTATTGGAAGCCATGAAAGGTAAACTTGGGTGTCCACGTCTCCCCATTAGGATCTCCACGTAACACATAATAATCGGTCGCTCTAGCACTACGCAGATTTTCTGTCATCAGCCTACCATCAGGATAACACATCTCTCCGTACCGGAATGTCAAAGTATCACCCTTCGCTCCTTTTACATGAACTTGAATATTCCCCGCAAAGTTTTGCCCAAAATCAACCATATATGTGTTTGCTTTCGATGGCGTGATTGATTTTGGGTACAATTTTTCAATGACACGCACTGGATTACTCGGATAGAGCGAGAGCACAGCATTGGTTGGTTTTTCGATAATTTGGACTTCTTTCCAACCTTTATCATCATATGAGGCCAGATCCCATCCAATCAGTTCTTTATTGGCATCGTGTAATTCTCCTTGAAGAAAATCTGCTTCTTGAATAGCACCGATTTGTGCTTTCCAACTTTTATCTGTTGAAATTGTATCGCTCGATCCATCCTTATAGGTAATTTCTATTTGAGCTTTTAGCAATGGAAATTTACCATAAAATTGAGTTACCTGTTTCGTTCCTACTAGTAAAGCATAACCTAAATATCCTGCGTACCAGCCTGGTCCCAGAATTGATCCAAATACATTAGTTCCTTTACTAATATGTTGGGTAATATCATATACATTATAATGTACTCGCTTATGATAATCTGTCCAACCAGAAGCAAAATAGTCGTCACCAATTTTTTGGCCATTGACATAAAATTCGTGCAATCCTAATGAAGCTATATAAAGCCTTGCAGATTGTACAGCTTTCTCAATTTTTCTTTCGGTACGTAAATATGGTGATGGTGGTAAATGATAAGTAGTATTTTGTTTTGCTAGTGGATTAGTATCGTATCCTATCCATTGAGCTTGCCAATCAACATTATTTAATTTACCCATCTCCCATTTAGCTGCAGTACTCCAAGGTCCGACTTTACCCTGCTCGTCCCAAGTTCTAACTCTCCACCATACTTCTTGACCAGATAACAACTTTTTACCTTTGTAGACTATTTGATTGGTCTGAGAAGAAAGCACTTTGTCTGTATCCCATAGATCAGCCTGATTTCTCTCAAATTTGGACAAATCTGAAGAGACTTGTATCTGATAAGCTGTCTGGAATCTATTAAACCCACTACCGTCCAATTCCCAACTTAATCGAGGAGCTGAAGCATCTACGAAAGGGTTTGTCTTATATTCTGTACGGAGATTTGTTGATTGAAGTTGTGCATAAAGAAATGTTACAGACAAACCAAACAAATATCCACAAAGGATGATTTTTTTATAAATATTCATTTCAATACATATTATTGGATGATTTTCACTTCAGTTGGAGCTTTTATATCGGATACCACTTTAGCCCCCTTACGAACATGTTTCACATGAATCGGTCCATAAGGCGTTGGGAAAGTTCCTTCAACCCAATCCAATTTACCTAAGTTTGGCTTTATACGATATGCTTTTCCTCCAGCTTCTATGAGCTCTACTCCTAATACATGTCTCGATAACCAAGCTGTAGGTCCCGAAGCCCAGCCATGACAAAGACTGTGTCGCAATCCTACATAACAATATGCTCCAAAATCACCATGAATATCTACCTTACCCTCTGGTACTAGCTCGTCTATACGAGAAGCGTTGTGCATCCACTCTAAGTTAAAATCTTCCCAAAATGTAGTTGCACCCAAATCCAACATACCTCCCCAATAAGATGAAATAATATCCATTGCTTCCTGATACTTACCCGCCTTAGCCATTGCTTCCAGCATATAATAACCATAAAAGGTTGAGAAATTTTTAGCCCCTCCTATTGCAAGCACATCATTATAAGCTTTATCAGCGTCCATCAAATCTACTAACGACAATAGTGCAGCTGCTTGCTTCGAATTATTATGCGACGGTACATATCGCTTCATTTCAGCAACTATTTGCAGGCAACGCTCACTATTTTCCTGATCATCAAGCACGCTATACAGCTGAGCAGCATTTTCAAGCGACATAATTGTCAATGCTTGTAGGCCTGCATGTACCGCCGCCGTATCTTCACTAGATGGCCAATCTAAAAATCGTGTCCCATCCATTTCTTCTTTACCATTCACGACTTTAGATATTATTTGCGCTGTCAAGCCTTTAAGGTAAGTATGCTGCTCTTTTAAATATTGCTTATTACCATGATTCATATACCAATCATAGTGAAGAATAATCCACCACATAGAGTAACTACTGTGACTAGACATCCATCCAGGTAATGGCGTAGCGTCTCTTGCAAGATCCAAACTTTTAGGCACAACTTCATTGTAACCAAATACGGTATTGACTGTAGCAACCTCCGGATGCAGATCTCCAACCCACACTAACCGATCACGCTTAATTCCATCCCATAGGTAATCTTGCATATTCACATGGACGGTATACGCTCCGACATCCCAGATTTTATTAAGACGTTCGTCACTGCTTTTGAATGATCCGATGTATGGTACATCTCTAAATGTTGCTACAGCCCGCATTTCACGAATATGAATTTCGGAATTAGGCTCAAGAAAGTCTATTCTTACGAATCTGAATCCAGATTCTCCGGTTTGATTTTTACCTAGCCAGGGTAGTGGCAACGTAAAGTCTCGCATAGCATGATCGTTAGTCGCTCCTTTCTCACCGATAGAAGACATAGCTTCACTGACAGATTCGCCAAATCTTATGCGTACATTTTTAGGGATATTGCCTCCACCCCACATTCCGGTTACAATCTCTAATGAGGCATTCATTTGCTTACCAAAGTCTAATAATATACTGCTACTTGATTGCTTATCATTTTTCAGTATAATAGAATTCGGGTTATATAAATTAGATTGTCCATCTCCTTCTTTAAGCAGATACTGCTCATTTTGAACGTTTCCCTCTTTCCATACAATACGTGTTGGATAAACATATGCACGCGTTAAAGCTGAGATATTTTTTGATGCATATTGTTCGGATAGTTTAGTCTGTGCATGAGATACAGTAGAACAGCACAGCAATATCGCTGTTAAAGCAAGAATAAATTGGCTTTTCATAATTTAAATTCTAATAACTGTAAGATAACAACAAAACATGGAGAAACTATCCTGCTCTGTCTTCATGTAGAATGCTTACATATTATGGTAATGATTAGATTCTATCGCTATATGTTGATCAATGGAAGCGGAAACAGTATTTCCAAATATCTTAGTGAGGATAAAATCTCGAACTTGAGTGGCATCATCGCCAATAACTTGAGCATTATCGGCAATTAGCAATGGAAAATAGCTACTATCTACATCTATAGCTCCATGAGAACCTTTAACTAATGAAGCATCAAGCGGTATGACATCCATTGTGGCACGAAAGCCCATTTTTTTAAGCAATAACTTGTAAATAGCGCGTGACTTTGACGTCATAAACATTTCAACAGGATCATATCCAGGTTTTTTGTGAATATCAACCATGCGTGCATAGTCAGGTGCTTTACTATCATCCAACCAGAAGTAATACGTAAACCATGCGTTAGGCTCTGCGATCAATACAATATCACCAGAACGTTCATGATCAATGCCATATGCTGCCTGCTGGCTTTTAGAAAGAACTTTGGCAATACCTTTTACTCCTTTTAACAAATGAATAACCTTTTCAGTTATCATTGGAGATTTTGTGTAAATATGCGCTATTTGATGATCTGCTACAGCAAAAGCTTGTGATGCACCCGCGTCCAATAGTTCCAAGCCTCGCTCTACTCGAATATCAATTAGATTTGCCTCTCTTAGGACTCGGTTGATATGGATAGGATGGCTAACAGGTCCGATACCATACTCTGATAACAGAATAACTTCTACACCCCTATCCTCAAAATAATCAACCATTTTATTAACCAACGTATCTATTTCTTTTAATTCCTGTTTGATGGAAGTTAAATCAGGACCAAATTTCTGTAAACAATAGTCAAGATGTGGGAGATACACCAGGTTTAATGTCGGCTGATGCTTATCTTCTACATACATAGCTGCATTTGCTATCCATTCAGAAGATTTAATATTTGCGTTAGGCCCCCAAAAATTGAATAATGGAAACTTGCCCAACTTTTCAGTGAGCTCATCACGGAGGGAGTTCGGATAGCTATAACAATCTGGCATCTTCCGACCATCCGCCAAATAGTTTGGTCTAGGTGTAACGGAAAAATCTGCTCCATTATACATATTGTACCACCAAAACATCTGTGCACACGTAAATTTTGGGTCTATTCTTTTGGCTGTAGTCCAAATACTCTCTGCTTTGACAAAACCATTTGACTGCTTCCAAAATTTTATCTCCGACTCTTCTCGATCGTACCATCCATTCCCCACAATACCATGACTTGATGGCAACTTACCCGTCAAATACGTAGATTGGGCCGTTGTAGTCACAGCTGGCAAAACTGGTTTTATTTTCTGTAGCTGTTTTCTTTTAATGAAACTATCTATAAATGGCGTATGCTCACCGATGACCGAAGTCGAAAGACCCACTATGTCTATGACAACTACTCTATTCATGATTTCTTTTTATTTGATCTAATAACCAACCAAGCTCCCTGCTGATTGATGTCTCTATAGGCACTTGTAAATCTTTAGGCAATACAGCCCACGTATATGTCTCTATTTCGATATGATTAGAATGACGTTGTTTACACTGTAACCCCACTATTTCTAGAATGTCTTTTTGCGTCGATGAAATGTCACCATAATTCTCTAGAAATATAGGTACATGGAAATGACTTCGCCACTCTATATGGTCAGGATTAATTATATCTGGCAATGCTTCAGCGAGATCACGATACTTGATAAGGTTTCCGTTACATGATTTTGCGATGACTTGATGTAAATATATTGGCTCATCAAATTGAGCAAGGACCTCTTTCTTTTCTAACCGATCTTCCATATTTTCACTAAGATCTATTTTCAAAGCAGAACTGATCTGAAACTTACCAATCTTAATAGAATACTGTTCAAGTCTTTTTAAAACTTGAGCATGATCTTCATATTCTAAAGCAAAATGACATACATCATAGCATAAGCATATGTATCTTTTAATTAGCGCTGTAATTTCGTCTTTAGTTAGTTCTGTATTTGCAAAATATGTATATGCTTGATCCAATAATTCATCGGCATACCAACTTATAAATTCATCAGTATTCTCAATGACACCATCTGGTTCTGGTTCAATATCCAGGTGCATATATATACCAGTAACTTGTTCCTTATTATACAAATATGCTGCAATAGCAATGATATGCTGCGTGGCGGTACGACGCATCTGTCCCCACTCTTTACTTCCTTCTGTGAACCAAAAGCGATAACTCAGTGGTGAAGTAGATATTCCACATTCCATATTTTTTGGAGCTAACTGTGCAAGCACATCAAACATTCCACGCGTGTAGTCTAGACGTTCTTGTGTAGTCCAATCGGGGAAATGAACTCTATCCTTTACAGCCTTTAAATGAAAATCTCCATAGGGAAATCCATTCATGGTAAAGACATAGATATCTTCCGCCTGTAGCCATTCCTTAAATAAAGCTAATTTCTCAGGAGTATTAATCTCTCTACTTGCCTGCGCAGATAAGCGCAAACCGAGACCAAAAGGCTCATGAGGGGAGATATTTGACTTTATTGATGGAACATGTTGTTTAAGCTGTTCAAAATGTTCATCCCATGATTCACCACCATGAATATTTGTACAATAAGTGATATGCGAATTATATAGTTTCATGGATCAAATTTGGTTCATCTTGCATGGCGCGTAAACATTGAATAGCTTTCTGTACTAGATCTGAGTTGATCTCATGATAGTCCTTTCCTCTCCCTAATTTTTCTAAAAGTACAACTGTAAGGCGACCACCTAGATGTTCTTGAAATTCTGTTAATCCGGCTAATAACTTTTGTAGATTTTCAGCTGAAGATAATATAGGATGATAGATTGGTAACCCTAACTGTTGAATAAGGCTGACTATACGTAACGCATCCTCCCATTCGATATTTCCTATATAATGAGAATATAATACATCTATAGCTAAACCAATCGCTACAGCTTCACCATGCAGTAAACTGAAATTGGTCAGTTGTTCTAATTTATGTGCACTCCAGTGTCCAAAATCAAGTGGTCTTGAGGAGCCAAATTCAAATGGATCACCATTGCGAATATGTTCCAAATGAAGATCTGCACATCGATAGATCAGCTCCTTCATTTCTTCAGAATCTCTCACAGGCAATAGTAGAGCTCGATCTTCAATCCATTTGTAGAAATTTAAGTCCTTTATTAAGGCTACTTTAATAGCCTCAGAAACACCAGCGATCCAAGAGCGACTATTTAAACTTGACAGCAATGAAAAATCATTAAAAACAGCAGCTGGTGGTGCAAAAGTGCCCAAGAAATTCTTCTTTTCTTTGTAATTGACACTATTCTTTACGCCAACACCTGAATCATTCTGCGATAATACTGTTGTCGGAATACGCACGTGCTTAATACCACGATGCGCGATAGCGGCAGCAAACCCCACTAGGTCGAGTATAGCACCTCCGCCTAAACCTATAATATAGGAGTGACGATCTATTCCATGATCGTCTATTGCCTTTATAATAGCATCGACTGATGCTGGATTGTTTTTACATCTTTCACCTCCAGGAATAATGATTGGCGTGCTAACCAAATCAACACAGTCAACAAGATCAAAATATTGAATAATCGCTGTATGCAAATATGGATGTGCATTCCATACCGCATCATCAACTACCAGTAATACCTTCTGACTGAAAAATTCATTTCTATTTTTTTTGAAAAAATTTTTTAACGCTGTATTGGTTGTTTTGAATATATGTTCACTGAATACTATAGGATAGTTATAATTGATAGCAAAATTTTGCTCTAAAATGCGTTCCATAATTTTAAGAATTAGTTAGGTTACTGAATATTTCTTAGCAAGTACTATTGATATGGGTAATGTAGCAATAAGAAATAGTGCTAGAGGCCAAAATCCAGAGATAGCGACCCAACTAGCATTCATCAATATAAGAGCTAGTACTCCAAATTTGACTGACTTTTTTACATCTTTAGGATCTAAAGTTTGTAAAGCTTTGATTAATGGACGAAAAATCATCCAAACAAAGAAGCAAATAAATATAAATGCAGAATAATGATGACTCTTGAGTGTGACATATACAAGTGTAACCACGACAATAGTGTATAAGATAAGAGATACTAGAAGTGCATGCTTATTATTGCCGTAAACTTCACCGCGACTTATATTAGTTACAGCTGCAATATATACGATAGGCACTAATGCTACATACCACCACGCAGCTACAACAGCTACAACAGCTACACCCAACAATAGATTAAGTCCTCTACATCCCCCCATTGTAAGTGGCCCCAATATATAATGATGCTTTGCTTTCCCATTATAAAGTAAACACATCAAAACAATACCTAATGCAATATAGAAACATTGTATACTTACTGAATAAGCTAAAATACATCCTACACTGAATGCTCCTGTCGCCAGCATACTAGCTGATATAACGGATATTCTTCCGGAAGGTATTGGCCGCTCAGGCCGCTCGGTCTTGTCTAACTGTACATCGAAGACATCATTGAATACGATACCTCCCATATACAGAAACATACTTGCCAAGCTTATTTTGGACAATAGTTCTATATGTGGTAAGCCTGATTGTGTTAAAAGACATGCGAGCGCTACACCTGCAAGCACATCAGATATAGCCGTAAGAACATTTGAGGGCCTTATTAATTGCATCCAAGCTTTCATATGCTATTAAACATTAGGCAATTATAATGGAGCTTTTATCGATACGTGGTTGCTGACCTCCTCTAAGAATAGTATTACCTTCATATTTACCATTAGGGTCAGCTTGCAAAGTATTGTTGAGTGTAGATATGTCCAAATGATTGTGCACTGCAAATGCCGATAATGCATTGTAGTAGGTGACTTTTTCTACGTCTTCGATACTTACGCCACGTTGAAGCATGAGTGATGCAGTTTTGGGAACAGCTAGCGGATCTGAAATTCCCCAATCTGCGGCTGAATTCACCATTATTTTATCTGCACCATATTGCTTGACGATATCGACCATTCGCTCATTACCCATCTTTGTAAATGGATAAATCGTAAATCCTGCCCAGAATCCTTTATCCAGCACATCCTTAACTGTTTCTTCGGAATTGTGATCAATTATTACCATACTTGGATCCAGACCGTGCTCTAAAGCAATTTCCATACTTCTTAACGTACCCTTTGTCTTATCCCGATGTGGTGTATGCACTTGTACAGGTAGGTTTGCCTCCTTGGCTAGTTCTAATTGCGCTCTGTAAAACTTTTCTTCTAGTGCCGTCTGATCATCAAAACCTATCTCACCAATACCCAACACACCGTCCTTGTGTATGAAATATGGGAGCATATCCATTACTTGCTCAGCTAACGCTTCATTGTTAGCCTCTCTTGAGTTAAGTCCAATAGTACAAAAATGTCTAATACCAAACTGAGAAGCTCTAAACCTTTCCCAACCAATTAAACTACTGTAATAATCTTTAAACGTATCCAAACCTGTACGTGGTTGACCAACCCAGAAAGCTGGTTCTATTATTAATAATACGCCTGCATCATAGAGTGCTTGATAGTCGTCTGTAGTTCTTGAAACCATATGAATATGCGGATCTACGAATTTCATACCTTTGATTAGATCGGTATGTAAAGGCATAGGTTTTCCCATACTTGCTAAGTCTCTGTTTAGTTCTGTACACATAATTCTCCGTTTTTATAAGATTGTAAAATATCTTCCGAAAACGGCAAGATATCATAGTTTGATAATTGGTTTAAATCGATAATATGAGGGTACTTGACTGTGTTATGCTGGAGCACATGATACAGTATTGAGCGCGCCAAGATTTCCTCTGTTTGTGGTAAAGTCTCTTGAAGAATAAGAATTGCTCTCTCGGGCAAGTATTCCATCGCCAGTAACCATAAGATTGGATGTATATTGCGTTTGGCGGAGTGTCGTTCATAGATATAATCGACAATTGCATCTGCTAATGCGGGATTATTACGTTCAAAAAGACCAAATATCTTAAGTACATTTTTGCTCGTAAAAAAACTCTTTAGAACTAATTGATTCCATGCCTGCTCATCGAGATATAAGTAGGGATACTTATTGTTTTCAATGACTGCTTCTTGTACGAATCCCATATTACTGCGGATTCCTTCTTGGCATCTATTAATCCACTCTTCTGGGTAGTCTAGAATATTTAGGGCAGAATAGAGGGCTTCTAATTCGTATAAGTCTCCATACTTGAAAAGACCCTCAATAAATTGGCAATAGGTATCTCTTTCATCTTGAATTAAAGAGATAAGAAATACCCTTGCCAATCTCAAGACTGTCCAATGTTGAACAATCAATTTGTTAGTCGAAAGATCATCTTCAATAGAGATTAGCTGATCTTTCGAACTCATTAGTTTTCTACTAAGTGTCGAAAATATTTTATTAAAATTTCGTTTATAGTCTTGGTTAATCTCCGTGACACAATCCTGTATATAGGCTCTCTCTGCTACAGAAAGAGCGTCATACAACTTCTCCTGTAAAGTAAATTTTGGTCTCATAATTTTTGGTTATACCAATATTACTATTTTCCACCAAGATTAACAATAGCAGCCTATAACATTTTAATTACCATATTTTTATACTCCACTTTCATTGGCGGACCAACGTGTACTTGCAATCCCAAATACCCACTTAATCGTTGATGAACTGGATCCTTATCATCTACAGAACTCATTAATTGACCATTGATATAGTGTTCCAATTTAGTACCTTTTGCTACTATATGGATTTCATTCCAATCTTCAGCTTTTATTTTAGCTTTCAACTCATCTTTAGCACCAATACTATCTAAGACGTTGACATTTGACCACGCATTATGTTTCGATTCGCCTGTACCAGTAGAAGGAATCTCGACTACCTGACCGCGATATGCAAGTGTAGTACGGTTACGTTCTTCATAGTTTTGACCTGTGTAATTATTCTGGCCGTCTATATCAGCTTGATAGCCCTTTAGTGCATATGGTACACCATCAAAACGTTCACTTCTATAATTGACACCCGAGTTTCCAGAAGCAGAAACTCTGAATGAAGCTTTTAACTCAAAGTCACCTGGCTGGCCACTCTGCCAGATAAGGAATGTATTGTTTTTTAAAGGTTCTCCATCCGCTTTAATTTCCCCTATCAATACATCATTTTCCATTCTCCAAATCGTTGTATCCCCTTCCCATCCTGCCAAAGAATTGTCGCTAAACATAGAAACAAATTCTCCATGATGATGCGTTTCCATATTAGCGGATTGTGATTGATTTTGCTGGGTAGCTTGATTACAAGACACCATAACATGAAACGAATAAGCACATGTAAGGATGGTTGTTGTATACTTTAACTTTTTATACATTGTTTATCCCTCCTGCGTGTTTACTTTTGTTTCTTCCCATGTTTTATTTTTAGCAGATTTCAATACTGCTTCACATACTTTCTGTGTTTCATAAGCATCTTTGAAAGTTGGATGGCATTCTTCTCCTGTCTCCAGCGTTTGAAGGAAATCAGCTACTTGATGTACAAATGAATGCTCATAACCAATAGACAAACCTGGAACCCACCATTTATTCATATACGGTTGATCACCATCTGTAACATGAATAGAACGCCAACCTCTAACTGTAGAGTCATCACTATTATCAAAATACTCTAGACGATTCAAATCGTGCAAATCCCAACGAATAGATCCTTTCTCTCCATTGATTTCGAATGTGAATAATGCTTTGTGACCTCTAGCGTAACGTGTAGACTCAAATAATCCTAACGAGCCATTAGAGAAATGACAATGAAAGATACAAGCATCGTCAATCTTAACATCTTCCATCTTACCAGACTCTTCGTGCATCCGTTGTTTAACGAAAATCTCCGTCATAGCTGAAACATCATAGATATCTCCATTCAACCACATAGCAAGATCAATACAATGCGCTAATAAATCACCTGTAACTCCCGACCCTGCAGCTTCAGCATCCATGCGCCAAAAAGCACGACCGCCTTGAGGAAGATTTTCATTGATCGTCCAATCTTGCAAGAAGTTGGTACGATAGTGAAAAATCTTTCCAAGCTTACCCGAATCGATGATTTGCTTAGCTAATGTCACTGCTGGAAGTCTACGATAGTTATACCATATCGTATTTTTAACTTTATTAGCTTCTACTGCATCTACCATAAGCTTCCCTTCGTCTAAAGTCCTTGATAAAGGCTTTTCGCAAAGGACCATTTTTCCTGCAGCAGCAGCAGCCACTGCGATTTCCATGTGCATGTTATTTGGTGTACAGATATCGACCGCATCAATATCATCGCGAGCGATGAGAGCTTTCCAATCGGTTTCATAAGATTCATATCCCCATTGCTCAGCAAAAGCTTTGACTTTATCTTCAGATCTTGAACACACAGCTTTCAATACCGGTGTATAAGCTAAATCTGGAAAGAAATTTGGGACACGTTTATATCCATTAGAATGCGTTCTTCCCATAAAACCACATCCAATTAATCCTATTCGTAATTCTTTTTTGCTCATCATAATTTTGTTTATAGGTTCAACCATTTACACACTATTTGCTAGACCAACCATGTGCTTCTCTCACTTGAATCAGTGTCGCTAAAATAGAATCCCAAGTTTCTTGTTTGTGCATTACTTCATTTGGGAACATACATCCATCCCAACATATATGATTAAATGCTTCTGTTAATTTACCTTGTTCATCGCGTAACCAAAATCCTGCATCTTTTACTATATCCAATTTGCCATTAGGATCTGTTGGCAAACAATGTCTACCAGTCTTGTCATGTGAACCTGACCCGAATACAGTACCGTCATTTTGAGCTACGTGAAAATCTATTGTCCAAGGTCTGAGTTTAGCAGTAAGAAACTTTAGACCTTTTTCTAGCTCATCACGGTCTTCCCATTGAAAATCAGCAGGCAAGATTCTATCTTCAGGGCAGTTAGTTCCTAATAGATACATGAATGTATGTGACATATCTGCCTGAAAACCCATATTGTCACGATCGACCATCTCTAGCGTCTCCAACATTTTCTTCCAGCTATGCATACCTCCCCAACAGATCTCCCCCTCAGCTGCTAATCTTTCGCCATAATCCGCAGCGATATCGCAAGCTTTGCGGAAAGTATCTGCTATTAACTTCGTATGTTCGTAAGGATTCTTCGCCCATTCTTCAACACCCGATGCAGAATCTATACGGATTACATTGTTCGTTCGAATGCCTTGTTTTTTTAATTTATATCCAAATTCAGCAGACTTGCGTACTACTTCTAGAAAGCGATTTCTATCTTCTTCAGAACCCATTGCTGGTCCGCCATCTGGAGCCCATATTGGAGCTACCAACGTACCAATATCTAGCCCATAACCTCCGACCTTATCTACCAACGCGGATATATTGTCATCAGAAGAGTCTAATTTGACATGCGATTCGAATAACCCTAGATCAATACCGTCGAATTTTATTCCATTTACTTCAGCTGCTGCAGTTTTTTGTAATAATTCGTCTAGCGAAATGATAGGCTCATCACCTCCTTTGCCTACGATACCAGGCCATGTCGCATTATGTAATTTTGGAAATTTGTTGTTGCTCATAATTTCGTTATTGGTATGAATTAACTATTTAATGATTAAATCAGGATTATTAGGTCCAAAATGTTTTAACATCACTATTGGATCTGTTTTGGAATGATTACTAATAGTCACACCTTCAGTCGCCGCTTGCTCTGAGACAAAATATTCGTCATAAGTCAATTGACCATATCTAATCAAAGAAGGAGTTTCGATAGTCAAATTATTTAATGTACCATATCCTTGCATCATGATCAAGCCATATGCTGCTGCATCTTTGATAACAACTGTCTGTCCTGGCAACACGGTCAATTCTTTTGCGCTGAATGCGGTAGATTTATAGCAAATCCACTTTTCATTGTATCCATGAAGTTCCATTTCTGTCTCATCTTTGACTGGTAAAGGCGGCATGAATCTATTGGCCATCATGTTTGGATCGACATTTAAATCCCAATCGATAATATCCATTAACGCATCATAATCCCCCTTTTGATCTTCTGGAATACCTTTCCACATAAGTTCTTCGTCAATGATAGCCTCGTTTACTAATGACTGATACATAGCAAATACATCTGATGCCTTTTGAGGTTCATATGTGCAAAGACTTCCTGGCGCATGCAATAGCCCTGGAGGAACATCCCAACCTGTTCCAGGTTCCAAACGATATGCTTGAGAGTAATTTGTAATCTTGTTATCACCCTTAGTAAAATTTTGCAAACATTCTTTGATTGTTTCCTTTGATGTACCTGGTGCAATCCCCATGAATGTATACGGAAAATCACCACCATGATTATTCAATTGTGGTGGAAAATAATAAGCTTCAGGTTTGCCTTGTTGATCGATGAGTGCTGCCTTTTCATCATTGTGATGAATGTGGTGAGGTAACGGTCCCATGTTATCAAAAAACTTGGAATACATTGGCCAGCTTTGATATTCACTCCACAAGCGTTCACCTATTAATTTACCTTTGAAATGATTTACAAATTCGGATAGAAGAATTTGCTCTGTTTGATCATTTTCTTCGTACACCACAAAACTTAAGCCTTCGTACTCACCTGTAAGTGGACCATTTTTTGCAGGAGTCGTTGAAGACAGCCATCGTTCATCAATACCTCCACGTTCGCCACCTAATACGTAATAATCATCTGGATGCAGCTTAATTCTTCTTCCTGGCACACAAAATGATCTTGGTACCCAATTGGGTGCTAATCTCAGTACACCCTTACCTTGTTCAAATGCTTTCTCAATACTATTCATCATAATTATGGTTTATACGTGTTAATATGTTAAGGTTTAAATAATTGTTGTATTGCTGTTGGTGAGTCCGTAACTGTCAAGACTACACTATACTTACGTTTTTCTTTAGGTTTTAGTATGATAAGTTGTTGACTTTCTCTTGCATTACGCTGACCCAAAGGAGGATTTGTGCCTGGCTCAAGGCCAGTCACATATTCTCCTCTTCCCCAATGTTGCCAATTGGTCAACCAAGGTAGTTCATGTTTATTAAATTCTAATTTTAAAGCCAAACCGATTCTTTCATTAGAAATACCACAAAAACATTTGCCTTCCTCATCTGCATCGACATCTATAATGGCTGCTTCTTCGCCACCACCCTTATGATCTTCAAGTGGTGCAGGACAGATATTAAAATCATTCCCCTGCTTGAAAATCTTATTACGATCTCCTTTTTCTCTTGCTTTCCAATCACCTTCCCATTTCAACTCAGTCCCTTCGTCAATCAGCGGCCATCCAAAATTGAAATGATATAATAACATATGTGGCGCATCTACATTACCAACATTAGTCACTTCGTCTTCAATATAGATTGTAGATTCACCAAGTACGCAACGAATAGTACGTTTGAGTTCTAGGTAAGCATGTAATGGATAGCCTTGCCTGATGACACCCGTTATGGACATTTCTTTATCCCCATTTGTCAGGTCCGGTTGTTTTATCTGTATGACCTCTGCGGGCATATTGCTAATCCTGTCATGCAGTCCTCGCTGACCAAACTCATCCTCTTCTGGGCCACCAACGTGTGCTAATCCACATGTAACAAGCAATCCGCCTGAAAAGGATTTTAACCAATCTATACCTTTATCAGATAACGTCTGTGGAGGTGTCACGCCAAGCTTACTGACCCAACTAAGGTTGTACTGATTAAAACTTGCTTCAGCAATATCCATCGCCCGATCTAACACAACTTTGAATCTCAGACCTGAGCCTGTATTAATCCAAGCTATACGTACACCTCTTCCACTTCCATTATCTAATACGGATGTTTCTATTCCTCCTACCTGAGCGAGATGGGATACCTTATCGAGCCAATCTTGATTGTAATAACTCACTATTCGATTTATTTTTTGTTATACACTTCACTATTTTCATTACCGCCAGACATCAAGTAAGCCATGATATCATTTAGTTCATCTGGACTCAAAATATTCAACGACCCAGGAGGCATAATTGATACTTCAGAAACTTTGATATGCTTCACGTCTTTCTTCGCAATCTCTTGCGTTAGATTTGGAGCATATGGGTTTTGTGATATCACATAGCTTTTTTCTGTTTCGCCTTTAAGCCTACCCATAATCGTTTTTCCGTCTTTCAAAGTGAATACTTTAGATTCATACTGATCAGAGATAACCTTGTTAGGTTCAATTATCGCTTCCAACATATCTTTCTTAGAAAAACGAGTTGCCAACTGCGTCAAGTCTGGTCCTATGGAACCACCCTCTCCTTTCATTGTATGACATGAAGCACATTTGATCGCTATAAAGAGTTCCTTACCACGCTTGTAATTACGAACTCCTTTATCTTGCTCTATATACTTCAAGGCGGTATCAATTTCCCAATTTCTACCTGGACCTTTAGGCCCCTCAACATTTTCAGCAAGGCGATTACCTTTCTCATTCAATAGTGAATCGCCCGAAAGTGTAGCGAAGTATTTACGATTAGCTTTGTCCACATTATTAAGAGCTAATTGTCTAGCTTGATCAATAAATCCTATGTAACTGTTACCTCCTTTATATCCGAAAGCCTTATAAAACCATTTGAAATATTGATCTTGCGATTCAGGAGACCAGCCATTCTTAGCCGTACTCAACATCGTCGCTAAATAGATCTGCTGTGCTGGCGGAATGTTTGCAAGCATATTGGCGATATCTAGACCGTACTGAGGATTACGTAAGATTAGATCCGAAGAACTCATGAATGAATTAGTCTGCGTAGCGTCATCCTTAGCTTCGTAGATAAGCGGAAGTGTTTTAGTAACGACATTAGGATCATCTATGCTGACCAAGATTTTGCTTAATGCTCTATCCAGCATATTATTATTTGAAGGATAAAGATTATTCAAACGCTCGGCTAACAGAGAAGATTCCGCAACAGCAGGTTGTCCATATCGTGCTATAGCTACTTCGTATACACGCAATAGATTTTCTAAGATTTCAGTAGAAACAGATTTAGGTTCTACTGAATTAAGTTTTTGAAAAACGGAGTCTTTAATAGATTTATCAGATGAGCGAACTAATGCCATCATTGCTTCTGTCAGTTTAACCGCATCATTTTCTTGAAATACTAAATGCTTCCAGGAAGCCACAGGCTGATGCTCTATAGCAATTCGCGTAGCATATCGTATGAATCTATCCTCATGCCCTAAGTGTTGCCAGATTTTTTCTACTGTACCTTGAGGAGAAGGTTGATGATATTGCTCTATCTCTTTTCTTAGTTGTCCTTCTTTATTCAATTTTTTAGCAGTATTTGCTTTAAAATCTGCATGATCTCTATGGTATACTCTGTATAAATCTGATTCTAATTTTCGACCACCAGTAACGAAATATAATGCTCCATCAGGACCAATCTCTCCATCAGTTAAAGGCAACGGTGCACCAGAAACAAACTCTTCAGCTACAGCGTCATACGAGGCTCCTTTAGGATTGAGCTGAACAGAATAAATAATACCGAAACTCCAATCGAATGCTAAAAGACTATTTCTGTATTTGTCCGGAAACTTAGCATTACCTGCATATAACAAATTGGTAGGAGATCCTTGTCCAACATTTAGAATAGCTGGTAGATTATCCATATAGCTAGCGTCCCACTTTGCATTTCCTGTTCTCCAACCGTACTCACTTCCACTAGTCACATGATTGATACGCGTCGGTCTATACCAAGGCATACCAAAGTCCCATTCCATATCCGAATCGTACGTAAATAGTTCTCCTTCATCATTAAAGGCGATATCATATGGATTGCGATAACCTGCACTAATCAACTCCCAACGAGACCCAGTCTCATCAGTTTTAGCAATCCATCCTCCCGGTTCTTTACGATCAGTAGCATGTCCTTGCGGGTCAACTATAAAAGGGAATAAATTGTCATGTTGCCAAGTAGGAGGAAGTCTATAAGCATCCATTTTCGGAAGATCGGTGTGGTTACCTGCAACTATATAAATAGCCGAATCCGGACCAAGTACAATACTATGTGGACCATGCTCACCTTCACCTTGTAGCTCTAATAAAGTCGTTATTTTATCAAATTGATCATCATTATCTGTATCCTGAAGACGGTATAAACCACTACCTTTTCCAAATTTATCATTAGATCGGTGATTGATCATTACATATAAGCTCTCATATGCATATAACAAGCCTTGAGCAAAGCCAATACCTACATTACTACTTGTATCTCCTGGAGGCTTAGGTAAATCTAATTTTTCGATAATAGGCTTAACAGTAGAGTCAGAACCGATAGGTGGCAGCTCAATACGGAATAAACCACCATACTGATCTGATGTGATCATACGTCCTTTATCATCAAAAGCCATCGACACCCATGAACCCAACTCATTCTCAGAAGGACTATAGATATGCTCAATAATGAAATCTTCAGGAACTACAATTTTTTGTACTCTCGGATCATCATTTACGATTGGATCGCGCTTACATGATCCCGCAAATAAGATAATGAGGGAGCAGAATAAAACATTAAAAAAATTAGTTTTCGTTATCATAATAAGTTTATTAAATCGGTTATTTCTTAGTACAATGCCACCTTAGTAGCCAGGATTTTGCGTAATACCATTTATCTGCACTTCACGCGATGGTATAGGGAATAATAATTTATAAGCCTCGACTTTATAAGATGCCCCGCTCAGTCGTGATAAGCGTTGCTTCTCCTCAACACCATGCGCATTCATGATTTCCATAGCCTTGCCAGTACGTAGTAACTGGTACCATCTGTGATTCTCAAATGCTACTTCGACACGTTGCTCTTTGGCAATAGCCTCGCGTAATTGAGCATCACTCAATCCAGCGAGATCTGACAAACCCGCTCTTCTTCTAACCTGATTCAAGTAAGTATACGGATCACCACTTTTAGCTTCATGCATAGCTTCGGCCAATAATAACAAAGCATGTCCATAACGATATACAGGCCAATTTTCATCAGAGCGTCCATTCTCTATATAAGGAGCATGATAGAATTTTTTAATAAATGGTATTTTACCTCCGAATGCTACAGATTCAGGATAATTTAGGCTTGTTGGATCATCAAATAGACTAATTGATTTATCTTTTCGCGTATCACCATTTTCATAGGCATTGTAAATGCTAGGCGTTGGAATATTTGAACCACCAAGATTACCAGTAAAGCCAACCAACTTGACTCTTCCATCTATTGGTCCAAACATGTAAATGAAATTACTATTCTCTCCTTCTATAGCCTGATCATACTGCACTTCAAAGATAGACTCTGCATTATTCTTTGCATTCGGATCGAAACAGTCTGCATAATTAGACATCAACGCATAGCCAAATGTTGTCACTTCTTGTAATGCTGTAACAGCATCTGAGTATTGCTTTAGTGTAAGGTAGACATCACCCAACATCGTTAAAGCAGCCCCTTTTGTAACGCGCCCCACATCACCGGACCCGTATTTCACAGGAAGTGTATTTGAAGCATCCTTAAGATCTTGTATGATAGCTGTATAGACTTCGTCTACAGATGATTTTTCGGAAAATGCATTCGTAGGACCTTCTACTGCGACTAAATGTAATGGGATCTCTCCAAAAAGACGTACTAAATGAAAATGACCAAAAGCTCTTAAAAACTTCATTTCACCTTTAAATCGTTCTTTTAAGGTATCATCGCTAAAAGGCACATCGTCGATTTTTGTAAGAACAACATTAGCCTGCTGAACTAAACTAAATAGATTTGCCCATGCAGTATTTACATAGTTATTTGATGATGTAATCAAAAACTCGTCAATTTCCTCTCGTTGTTGTGATCCTCTATCTGTAGGATTGAACTGATAATTTGTATTATCAGCTACCATTTCTGTCAAAGCAAAGAAATCACTCGTATAGATTGATTGTACTCTACTGTATACGCCATTTACTGCACGAAGGATCTGGCCTTCATTTTGATAATATGATTCTCCACTTGAGAAAGTGTACGGGTCAACTTCTAATAAATTATTACAAGAAGTCAAACTCATGATACCTAAACTCAATAAAATATATTTTAATTTCATAGTAGTAATTTTTTAAAAGCCAAAATTCAATCCTAGTGTAAATATTCTTGGAACAGGATATGCTGAATAGTTTATACCTGGTACCAATGGACTTGTATCTGGTCTGTTGATATTTGTCCCTTCAGGATTACCGTCAAATCCTGTAAATAATAATGGATTTTGAATATTACCATAGATTCGTAGATTGTTAACTACACCTCCAAATGATTTTGGAATAGTATAGCCTAGGCTAATATTACGCACCCATAGATAATCCGTTTTTTGGATGTATAATGAATGTGTATCTCTATACATCACGCGACCTCTACCCGTACCATTAGTTGTAGGAACTAATCCACTACCTGGATTGTCTTCTGATCTCCATCGATCAGCCACTTCTTTACGTACATTGAACACACCATCGATATTATCTGTATAGAATCGTGTAGCGTGAAGCATCTCTTGCCCCATAGATCCCACAAGTAAGACTCTGAAGTCAAAATTTTTGTAACCAAAGGTGTTGGTCATACCGAAGGTAAAGTCTGGGTATGGATTACCAATAACATCAAAATCATCATTTGGTGTAATCTGTCCATCACCATTAACATCCCTCATCCTTAAATTTCCAGGAATAGCTCCAGGAAATGATGGATATCTGTCCAAATCAGCTTGATTTTGATAGATGCCATCTACTACATAACCGATGATCATACCTACTGGATGCCCAATACGGGTAATATTGGTATAGTTACCCTCCGAACTTTGACCCGAATAGATTGGTTCTGTACTACGCCCTAAAGAAATCACCTTATTACGGTTGAATGAAATATTAAAATCAGTATTCCAGGTGAAATTGTCTTTTACGATATTTGCTGAGTTTATAGAAAATTCAAAACCTTTATTCTCTACATCTCCACGATTCTCCGTCACATTACCAAAGCCAGAAGATTGAGGAATCGGTGTATTCAACAATAAATCCAACGTGTTACGTTTGTAATAGTTAGCTGTTAAGGTTAATCGATTATTCAGTGTAGCAAAATCTACCCCTATGTTCAACTCTTTCATACGTTCCCAACCAAGGATTGGATTACCAAGACTATTCATTGTTCTTCCTGGTGCCAAACTACCTCCAAAGATGTAGTTACCCGTACCGATACTACTCATAGATGCATAGTTAGCTATATTGAAATTTCCACTACGACCAAATGAAGCTCTGACTTTCAATTCATCGACCCAACTCGCATCTTTTAAGAAGCTTTCCTCAGACACACGCCATGCTGCGGCTATTGACGGGAAACTTCCCCATCTATTGTCCTTACCGAATCTTGATGAGCCATCAGCTCTTACAGAAGCAGTCAGCACATATCTATCCATAAAAGAATAATTGATCCTAGCCAAGTATGACAATAACGCCCAATCTTCAATACCGGTACCGCCTGTAATACGTGCGGCAGCATTCAATGTTTGGATATCATCATCGGGAAAATTAGAACCTGAGAAACTGTTCGATTTATTTTTTTGGCTTTGAACAGAGTAACCTACTAGAGCACTAATCGTATTATTTTGATTGATCGCTAGATCATAGTTTAATGTGTTTTCATTAGCCCAGTTGAGGTAACTTCCTCTCCAAGTGCTGCCACTTGGTATGGACAAACCTGGAGCATTTTGGTTTGGAATAGTTGATGGTCTAAAATACTCCCCATTTTCATCTTCAAAATCAACATTGAATGTCGTTTTGAACTTTAGGTTAGACATGAAGCTATATTCAGCATAGGTGCTGAACAACATCTTCATTTTACTATTCTTATTCGTACGTTGCTCTAGATACATAACGGGATTAGGGTTTCCGAATGTACCTGCTGATTGTATGTATGGCACATAAGAGCCATCTGCATTATATACTTCAGCAACAGGAGTCGTTATTTCGAAGAATTCATCTCTTCCTTGACCATTTATACCGCCTTTCGTATAAGATAGTGTAGGCGCTAAATTCACTCCTACTTTAAGTTTATTAGAAATATTGCCATCAATATTTGCACGTACTGAAAACCTATCATAGCCTGAATTCAACATGACACCGGTTTGATTCAGATATCCCAATGAAACAAATGACCGCATCTGCTCATTACCACCACTAAGACTTACATTGACATCAGACATTGGCGCGATACGTGTCACTTCATCATACCAATCAACACCTTTTCCTAATGCTGCTGGATTTCTGTATTGCTCTGGGATATCATCGATCGTGGGTTCTCTGCCCAACTCATAGCGTATATTATCCTCAATTGCCTCTTTACGAAACTGTGCAAACTCTTGTGCGTTCATCAAATTAGGACGACCCTTTTTTGGTACTGCTTGCAAACCTGTACTAGCCGCCACATCGATTTTCATTTGTCCTATAGCACCTCTCTTTGTATTGATGATGATAACACCATTTGCTCCCCTCGAACCGTAGATAGCCGTAGCAGAAGCATCTTTCAATACGGTCATTGATTCAATATCATTAGGATTAATACTAGCCATAGGATTTGATCGTTCAGAAGATGAACTAGGTACTGGGAAACCATCTATAACATACAAAGGTTGGCTTCCTGCTCCAATCGCGCCAATACCACGAACTTGGATCTTTGTACCACCACCAGGAGTACCATTTGACGAACTCACTTGCACGCCAGAGATTTGTCCTGTAAGTGCTTGATCAGGGCTGGCGATAGCCTGTCCACGTACATTCTTCATAGAGACAGGTGCGATAGATCCTGTTACATCCTTACGACTCTGCGTTCCGTAACCTACGACCACAACCTCACCTAATTCTTCAGACGAATGTTCTAATGAAATGTTGTGCGTACCTTCACTATTTACAACTTGCTCTTTGAGTGCAAAGCCTATATTTCTGAAAATTAATGTCTGTCCCTTCTTAAGCTTAATCTCATATTTTCCTTCAGTGTTTGTTGAAGTAGCATCCGATGTACCTTTTACCTGTACAGACACTCCAGCCACAGCCGATCCATTATGGTCTGTCACTGTACCTCGAGCTATAATATCTTGCTGCTCTAACCTATTGATGATAGCATTGATATTACCATCAATATTAGCTGCATTCAGATTAATTTCTTCTCCAAATACATATTGAAATGGAGCCGTTAGCACAAGTAATTGACATACTTTTCGAAATGTAGCATGCTTGATTTCGCTACTTCTCAGTTTAACAGCATCTTCTAAACCTATTTTAGAAGAGGTTAAAAAATTGAAATACTTTAGATTTTTGGGGTTAAATCTCATAACTATTTAGTTTATAATTTAGTGACTTGCGTCGCCTATTGGTTAATTGTGTATGTATATCAACTGTTATTCAGTTCCATTCACATAACTTGAAAAGTATAAATGCTAACATTGATACGTACAAAACTGAAACGCTAAGAAAATTTCACTATGGATTTAAGGTATTGGAGAATTTCATTAATAAAATTATAAACCCCAATAGCACGGGATAAACTTGACTAAACAGATATTGGGCAACAATCCATAAGAAAATTGAGGATAGTACTAAGATGATGTTATAGGAACACCATCGTGATGGAATAGCTGATATGCGGTATAGTCTTGGCTAGACTGCAGTAATTTGCTAGAAAAAAATTCAAGATTATGATTCAGTGTTAGTATATAATTAGCAACACCTAAGTACATCATTGTTGAATGTGTAATCATCAGTATTCTTTTTTAAGTTTAAAAATGGTTAAAATAATAATAGAACTTTGGTCGTTCTAATCTTTACTAAATTTAACCTTATACTTTCAAAAGACTATCCTGCACTGTCTTGTATACTAGAATGATAAGAAAAAAAATACTCCATAACATGTATCATGATATGGAGTATAAGCTATGATTGAACAACTTTTATAATTAAAGTTGCTCAATAAATTTGGTGAGAAGATTTGCATAATTCGTGAAATTTGTAAAAGGTAATGTCTCATAGACATCATATATATCATGATACGCATCTATGCCCCCCAGCGTATATATAAAAAAGCAAGGTACGCCTCTTTCGAAAAATGGGTAGTGATCCGAACGATTCATTTCTCCTCTAATTTTCACCTCTGGCAACAGGTTATGCTGATTGTTGAGTGCTACTATCTTATCAAAATGATTTCTGAAGATAGAACCATTGACCACCTGAATACCATCATCCCCAGTACCTGCCATATCAAGATTTAATAGGAACTTAATTTTCTTCAAATCAATTAGGCTATTTTCAGCAAAATACTTAGAGCCTAACAAACCTGACTCTTCTGCCGAAAAAGCTAAAAATATGACATTATATTTGATAGGATTCTTTTTCAGATATTGGCTCAAATACAGTAGCATAGCAGTACCACTAGCATTGTCATTCGCTCCTTTGAAAACAACTTTTTTACCGATAGCCCCGATATGATCATAGTGCCCGGTAATCACGATTGTTGAATCCGTCTCCCCTGTACCTTTCAGAAATCCACATACATTTTGTGTTAGATAGTTACTGATTTGTTCAGAAACGATACTAATATCAATTGTACCCTGCATCTTAGTTTGGTCGTAATCTTTTAAATAAAATACAGGTTTTTCAATCTGGTATGTCAGTGTACGCCAAAGTAACTTTTGGGAAGAATTGACAATCACGCCTTCGTGCCTGCCTTCTTTTTTCAGGCGATCCAAAAGGCTTTTAAAAAGTTCTGCCCCAAATTTTTGAATAAATTCACGTTCTTCAATATAAACAAACTTCCCATTCAAATCAGATGATTTTGAAACGTTGGTCAATAAATTATCCTTAGTGAATTGACCTGTGCTCAGTTTAACCCATTCGAATTTTCCTTTCTTAGCTTTACTAGCGGCATCTATTAAAAAATCTCTACCTACTTGTAGAGCTTTACCATCTATTTGCAGGCGAGTTTCTTTTGGAAATATATTGGGTGAAAGTGTAAAATGTTGATAATATGTCCCATTAGTACCTGATAATGGTTCTATACCGTTCTTTTTAAATTCTTGAGCAATATATTTGGCAGCCTTCCGATCTCCGTCGAAGACGTAGCCTCTTCCATAATACTTGGTTGAGGCCAATTCTTTCACAATCTTTCGTCCATAATCTTCTTGAGCATGTGTAAAAATGCTCAAGAAGCAACTTAACGTAAGTAATAATAGTCTACTTTTCATATACAATAGGTAATAGAATGTTGGAAGGATACGCCTTACTTAGATGAATAGTTTGCGTTTGTCTACTAAAGTCTGTATCCTCTGCTTTATAAATATCAATAAATTTTTGTGGATTACGATCTACCAATGGGAACCATGAACTTTGAATCTGAACTTGAATGCGATGTCCTTTTTTGAAAACATGCGCTGCATCCTGCATATCAAATGATACGGCATGTACTTCATTTGGCACAAGGGGCTCAGGCTTTGAAAAACTATTTCGATACTTAGCTCGCATCACCTCACCACGTACCAACATATGATAATCCGACATTGTGGATTTGCTATCATATGGATGGACATCAATAAGTTTCACTACAAAATCAGCATCTGTACCTGTAGAAGAAATAAATAAATTCGCTACAATGTTGCCTGCAATCGTGATATCATCTTCCAAAATATCCGACTCAAATACCAATACATCAGGACGTTTTGTCGGGAAGGATTGATCTTCTATCATATATTTAAATCCACGCATTACCGTTTTTTCATTCGTATATGGCACAGGCTTAGCAGGATCCGCATCATAGGATACATGAGACTTATCTAGCTTAGATTTTTGAAAACTCAACGAACCATCTGCATGCATATACAGTGAAGTCGGTTTTTGTGTTGGAATCGGCCATTGTTCATAGCTTTTCCAATAATTACCTCCCGTGTAGAAGACTTGTACAGGATCTTGCTGTGCGCTCACTTCTCCCTTCAAGTATTTCTTAAAAAATGGTAATTCAATTTGTTGTCTATAGTGAATAGCAGTCTTGGAGCCAAAAGAAACACTTGCCAAACTATCGCCATCAAATCTAGTCCATGAACCATGATACCAAGGTCCCATAACGAGATGTAGGTTGTCTTTATTATACTTTGCTAATTGCGCATAAGTTTTCAATGGCCCATATAAATCTTCTTGGTCAAACCAGCCTCCAGTAACAAGAACCTGTGGCTTTACCTGCTGGATATGCTTGATATAATTTCTATCTTCCCAATAATCGTTATAATCAGGATTATACATCATTTCGTTCCACAAGATACTTTTACCATCCAAGTATTTTTCATTAAAATTCTTCAGCGCGCCTGTTTTCAAATAAAAACCATACGAATCTGATGTATTGTATGAACCAAATCCGCCAGGATGTCTAGTCGAAATCGAATCTCTCGTCCTACCAAACGAGGACAAAAATGAGAATGTTCCCATTAGCATGAAAGCACCATTGTGATGCCTATCATCCCCCAAAAACCAATCGGTAACGGGCGCTTGCGGAGATACCGCCAAAAGATTGGGATGACTATTGATCAGGGAAAAAGAAGCATACATTCCGGGCGCAGAAACACCCCAAATGCCTACTTTTTTGTTAGAACGAATATGCTTTACCAACCAATCTATCGTATCATATGTATCTGTGCTTTCGTCCGATTTTTTATCTTTCGATAGGGGTCTATTGGCAATAAAATCTCCTTCAGACATATATTTACCACGAACATCTTGATACACAAAAACAAATCCTTCTCGTATATATTCTTTACTAGGCCCTAAGGTAGCACGAAAGTTCTCCTCGCCATAAGGTGCCACAGAATAAGGTGTACGAATCATCAAGATAGGGTAGAGAGTTCCCTTGTCCTTAGGTTCGTATATAGCAGTAAACAATCGTGTTCCATCGCGCATAGGTATATAGACCTCGCGTTTCGTATAATTATCTTTTATGTAAAGTGTATCGTTGTTTTGAGCTTGTGCTGTAGACAACAGACAAAACAACATACACCATATCCATATTTTTCTCATTACTTTTTAGGCTTTGCACTCATCACAAAAGTTAACTCACCTCCGTTCATGATTTCATCATGCGTGATATAAGTTCTGTTTAATAATTGATTATTCAATAGTACCTTGGCTACATAGACATTCTTTTCTGACTGATTCTGCGTTTTCACATGAAACTGTTTACCATTCTCTAAAGTCAATCGAGCTTCGCGCACCAACGGACTACCCAAGTCGTAATGAATCGAGCCTGGAGCAATCGGATAAAAGCCTAATGCCCCAAATAGATACCAGGCAGACATCTGTCCACAATCATCATTACCACCAAGTCCATCATGGCGTGCTTGATACATCTCGCGCATAATATGGCGCACGCGCTCTTGGGTCTTCCAAGGTGCACCTGCATAATTGTACAAATAAACCACATGATGCGAGGGTTCGTTGCCATGTACATAATTACCAATTATACCTTCCCTAGAAATATCTTCCGTGTTTTCAAAATATCGATCCGGTAATTCCATCGTAAAAAGAGAATCCAAGTGTGCAACAAAACGTTTTTTCGTACCGAATAAGCCTACTAGTACTTCAGGATTATGTGGAATGAATAATGAATAATTCCAAGAATTGCCTTCTATGAATCCTTGACCATGCGTATCCAACACATCAAAATCTTTAACAAATTGTCCATTACTATCTTTAGGACGCATGAATCCGATACTTGCATCGTATACATTTCGCCAATTTTCAGAACGTTTGATGTATTCATCATATACATCTATACGATTCAGCTTCTTAGCTAACTGTGCTATACACCAGTCATCATAAGCGTATTCTAATGTCGTCGATACACTAGTTCCATTTTTATCAGAAGGAATATATCCCAAATCCATATAATAGCCAATACCTTCGAAATCCCTACGTCGTGATGTCTGAATACATGCGTCCAACGCACGATGAGGATCACCTTTATATACACCTTTCAAAATCGCATCAGCAATGACCGAGACAGCATGATAACCACTCATACACCAGTTATCATTAGCATAGTGTGACCAAATCGGCAACATCTGCAAAACAGACTGATCATAATGAGCTAACATAGACTCAACCATTTCCGCATTTCGCTTTGGTTGCATAATGTTGAAATAAGGATGTAATGCTCTAAACGTATCCCATAGTGAGAAGGTTGTATAATTTGTAAAACCTTTGGCTTGATGAATCTCTTGGTCAAGTCCTCGATATTCACCATTGACATCCATATATACCGTAGGTCCTAAGTAGGTGTGATACATAGACGTATAGAAATTGATCTTATCGTCTTCATTCAAAGTCTCAATCTCAATTTTGGACAGTTCTTGATTCCATAGATCTTGTCCATCCTTTTTCACTTGATCGAAATTCCAATGTGGTACTTCCGTCTCCATATTGAGTAAAGCATTAGACTGACTCACTGGCGATATCGCAAACTTCATCATTACCTGTTCTTTGTCTTCTGTATCGAAATCAAAGTACATCGTCATATCCCGAGCAGCTAAGTCATTAAAGTTTTCGTTTTGATTGAACTTTCGCCAAAACCCTTTATATGCTTGCTCCTTATCATAACTTTTACGACCATGCGATTTGAATGGTTTTGAAAATTTCAATGCAAAGTAAACGGTTCGTGTACGTGCCCATCCATAAGTCTGCCTATAACCTGTCACGGTGCTATCATTGTGAACACGAACAAAAGTCCACACATTTTTACCTTCATAATTATAGATACCCGCCTTCAAATCGAAAACGATATGTGCATCTTTGGTTTTAGGAAAGGTGTAGCGATGAAAGCCCACTCTATTCGATGTCGTCAACTCTGCATCAATACCATAATCATCCAAATGAACCTTATAATAATTGGCCGCAACCCTTTCTTTATCGTGCGAATATGCACTGCGATAACCAGATGCGGTGTTATCTGCTGTTCCTGGATTCAATTGCAATGTCCCAGTAGTAGGCATCACTAAAAAATCACCAAGATCAGAATGACCAGTTCCCGAAAAATGAGTGTGACTAAACCCCACAATGGATTTATCTTCATATTGATAACCTGCACAGTACCTATACATATCTTTATTATACTTACCTTGTTCCTCATACGACAATGTATCCGTATCGGGACTCAACTGAACAGCTCCAAATGGTACAGTAGGCCCTGGAAAGGTATGTCCCATCTTAGCAGTTCCAATTAGAGGATTGACATAATCTACTGGACGCTTATGTTGAGCAAGTACTGCTGACGGTAAAATCAGTAGTAAACAAAATTGTATAATCGACGATTTCTTCAACATCTTATTGTACATTATTTTTAATAATTTGCTTCTTTTTACCAGCCTTCTCCTCCACAAATATTAGATTCTTAGTCTCCAAGCCTTTCACATTATCTACTACAATAGCCGGTCTATAATCAGCATTTTTTGAAATTAATTTGATGTTTTCTAATCGAATATTATCAGCATTTTTGATAAAAAATCCCCAAGCTGGTAATTCTTTGAATTGCGAGAATTCTGGATAAGATTCACGCATTTCAGGAATCTTTTTCAATTCAGCAGCTGAAGTACCTCGGAATGCATAATGTGGGTTTCCACCTCCTGGATAAGTAATTTCGATATTACGCAAAGTAATATTCTCTATACGCATGTCTTCCACACCAACTATACTAGCAGGTGAAATATTACGTGGATTATCCTCTATTGGTCCCTCATACATATAACCTGCATCTGGCTTTTCTTCGGTAATCTCAGCAAATACATTTTGGATAGTGACATTTCGCAAGGTACTCTTCCCTGTGCGATTAGGACGTAAATTCGTGCGTAGGAAGATTGGGTTACCTGTATGATAAGCATACAAGCTATCTACAAAAATATCTTCCGCTATACCGCCATCTGGCACAGCTATCGTAAACGCTGACCGGAACGTATTGTAGACTTTATTGTTTATGATGCGGATGTTCTTATATCCACCTACGGAGAATGTGCCGAACTTGATTCCGTTAGCACTTGACCGTGCTATACAATTACGAATTTCAACATTTTCATTGCGTTTGGTTTTATCATGTGATTTTAGACAAATTGCGTCGTCCGCTGCATCTATATAAGAATTATATAACTTAAAATTTTTGCAATCGACTATATCGATACCATCGTTATTCCAAAAGTTAGTACTCTTCACCGTAATACTATCAATCAATACCTCTTCACATTGATCATAGACTTGTACCCAATCGGCAGCATCAATGATATTGATGTATTTTATTTCGACATCTTTACACTCACGAAAGTAAATAGCCTTTGGCCTTTTGTTGTGCGGTCTGTCATACAAATTAGGATCCTTCAATATTCCCTTATTGATTTGATCCATCAAGTTATAGGCAACTTCTTTACCTTGACCATCCACTACACCTTTACCTTTCACACTAATATTACTAGCTCCCTTTGCGTAGATAAGAGCAGGATTGGATTCATGAATATTGTAATCATAAATATTTGTCGATCCTACCAATACTGCACCTTCCTCTAATAAAATATTTACGTTGCTCTTAAGTACAATTGACCCTGTAAGGTAGCGTCCCACATAGAATCGTAACGTACCACCACCCTTTTCATGAATATAATCAATCGCTTTTTGGATAGAATGTGTATTAAGGGTAGTACCATTCGATTTAATCCCGAAAAAAGAGGCATTGTAGATATGCTCAGCATAACTATTCACACCACATAATAAAATGCCTAATAGCAGTATAATTTTTTTAATATGTTTCATAGAAATGTCGGATTATAAGGCTGATTTACCATTAGCAGTAATACAATTCTGAATCAGCGTAAAAGTAGTTTGCTGATCTTTCTCCACAGCTTTACCTTTGGTTTCTAAATAAATACTTTCTAAATGTATTGCGCTGCTATTTTCTAAAATTAGTCCAACCGTATGAGGTTCCTGCGATCGTACAATTATGTTTTTCAACTGTAGATCAGTCGATTCTTTAGTTATCAACGCTTTGTTAACAAATTGTTGAAAAAGTATCCCCTCTACAGTAATTTGCTTACAATTATTCAACAACATCAAGCTAGGATAATCATTATCGTTGATCGCTATATGCCCTTTTTCATTCAGTTCAGAGGTCAATCTATAGAATTTACGCGGTTGTGCTTCAATAACACCCTTGCCGATTAATTTAAAATTGGAAATGTGTTCACCTTTTAGCAAAGCGCGTTGATTGGTTGAATTAGGTAAATAATCATTCCAATTCGGTGAAGCTAATAATACAGCCCCCTCGTGCAATTCAATCGTAACATTGGACTTAAGTTCCAGACTACCCGTTAAATATCTCCCTACAAAAAAATTCAGTTTTCCACCTCCTTTTTGGGAGATGAAATCAATCGCATATTGGATAGCACCTGTATTATTTTGCAAACCGTCCGAAACAATGCCGAACATCGTTGCATTATATTCTTGCGCCTTAGCGGACCAACTCAATAGAATCGTCATTGCTAAGGATAGTAAAATCTTTCTCATCTTATTTTACGTCTGTATTTGGCGATTTGTACTTATAGATTTGTTGCTTATTTACAGATTGTGGTTCATCAACGGTTACATTCTGAAACGAGCTATTGGAAATTTTGTCAGCAACTATTGCAGGTCTATAATCACTATCCATCGCTCTAAATTTTACATTTTTGAATGAAACTTGATCTGCATGTCTCAAATAAAAACCCCAAGCTGGTAACTCTTTAAATTGCGAAAATTCGGGATATGCCTCTGGCATCTCCGGTATAGCATCCAACTCTGCATCCGAGATACCACGGTATGCATAATGCTTATCCGAACCTCCTGGATATACAATTTCAATATTTTCTAGAAGCACATTCTGGATTTTGTAATCCGGCAAACCGATGATACTTGCTGGAGAGATATTTCTTGGTAGATCCTCGATTGGACCTTCGTAATTATATCCTTTATCAGGTTTGGTAGCTGGCACTTCCGCATATAGATTGCGAATAGTGATATTTTTCATGGATGGTTTCTTATCCTTACCCCCCCAACGATCTCCAATGCGCAAATAAATCACATTTCCAGTATTCAATGAGCGAACTCCATCTACCAGGATATTATCTATTAGGCCACCATCAACGGAAGCAAACGTAATTGCCGAACGATACGTATCAAAAACGGTAAGATTCTTCACCGTCACATTGCGAAAGCCTCCACGTGAAACTGTACCAAATTTCAACCCACTAGCACTTGAACGTGCTGTACAGTTTTCAATTAGAATATTTTCACAAATCTTCTCCGCACTATGGGACTTCAAGCAAATAGCGTCATCAGCTGCATCAAAATAGGAATTGCGGATTACGACATTCGTACAATCGACGATATCAATTCCATCATTATTCCAATAAGCCTTACTATCAACTGTGATGTTTTCAACAATTAATTGATCACATTGATCATATGTTTGATTCCAACTTGCTGGATCTTTCAACGTGATACCTTCAATTTTGATATGTTGGCAATCAAAGAAATAAATATTCTGCGGGCGTTTCCATTCGCGAATACGATCGTATTTTAATTCGTCTTCAATTAATCCACGATGTACCATACTCAACGTATTGTTCGCATTCGTAAATCCTTGACCGTTGATCGTACCTTGTCCTGTAATACCTATATTCTTCTGTTTGACAGCGTAGATTAATGACTTCCAGCTCATCGGAATATTTGAATCAACTGCAAAGTCAAAAGGATTGGTTGAGCCCAAAATTGTAGCTCCTGCTTCTAGATGTAAAGTGACACCAGACTTTAAGTAGATGGATCCTGTTAAATAATTACCAGGGCCAAATACA
The DNA here is from genome assembly GCA_045629405.1 of Sphingobacterium sp. GTDB lineage: Bacteria > Bacteroidota > Bacteroidia > Sphingobacteriales > Sphingobacteriaceae > Sphingobacterium. The sequence continues at coordinate 33,994 of JAZQRD010000015.1, forward strand.
AGTCTTCCTCCTCCTTCCGTGGCGATGTAATCTATAGCTGCTTGTATAGATCGTGTATTGAGTGTAGTGCGGTTACCTTCGATTGCAAAATCACGGACATTATAGTCTTTAGCTTGCAATTGAAATACGAAAAAGCACATACAGAAAAAAAGTAGTTTTTTCATTTGAATCAGTTTTTTTGATTTAGGATTGGTATATCTTAACGGGCCCCACCAAACCCATTGATTGAATTTGTTGCTCTCGACCTGGTCTATTGACCCAATATTGAGCAGATTCATTATCCTTTAAAGTTTTCATATAATTCCCCATAGTCGTCGTGACTTTGATTTCCAACGTATTCTGACCAGTTTGTATATAGTCACTCACGTCATATAATCTACGACCATACCAGCGTATGCCGACAGGCTTCCCATTGACTAGCAACTCCGAGATACCATGTACTACGCCTAGATTTAAGGTTAAATTACCCTTAGCAGGCAGATTAAAAGTTTTTCGGTAGATCGCTATTCCTGAAAAATCGACCAATTCAGCATCTTCTTTCATATCAAATAATTTGGCCATTCTATGGTGTGCAGTTGATGCCTTTTGAGCATGCTGAAGCTCTAGATCCCATTCTTGGCTCAGATCAATAGCCTGCTCACCAGTAATCAATAGTGGCTTAAATACTTTTCCAGATTTGTGATGATCGAATACAACCATCAACGACTCAGTAGGACCAAAGTCATAAGTAAAACCGTTATTTTTGTCTAATACTAATTTATATCGATTACCTGAATCCAAATCCCAAACCCAAGCCTGCTTATTTTTTAAAGTCTGTGCGATAAAATGAACGGTAGTATTGAAACTCTCAAAGCGTTTAGCATTCTGCAAGAAATAGAACTCCGATCCATCATCACGTATATAACGCACTTGCATGAAGTATCGATTAGGATTAGAAATATGCATATATTGAGGTAATCGCTCTTTAGTTTGCAATGCCATATACCATTCCAAAAACAATAAATCCTTTGGTAGGCTCAATATTTGAAATCCTTTATCCAAAGCCTTTATTTCTTCTACTAAAGATCTGACAGTCTTATCTTCTACTTCCATCTCTTTAAATCCGACAGATTTGAATGGCGCTGTGTCGAGGCAATAAACTTTACCACCTTGTTTTACAAACTCATATATTTTACGAATCGATGCTACGCTAATACTTTCTACACCTGGAAGAAATAGTACAGCGTATACTTTTTTACCGTAGCATATCTTGCCATTTTTGATGGTAGAATCTTTAAGTATGATTTCAGTGATGTAATCCGCAGCTCCACCATTTTTGGATATTGCTTCCCAGAGCAACGACGTATACGGAACATTAAGTTTTTCGGGAAAAGGATCCGTCTGTACACCATGCTTACTCCACAAATCATAGTTTGCTGGGAGTATTGCCATATCTGTATATTGGTCCGCATGTTGTAATTGTGAAGATAGACGTGCTTTGTAATCGTTCAATAATTTGAAATGTGGCCACCAATTATTTTTTTCAGAGTAATATGACCCATATTGTATCCATCCAGGGAATGGCGCTTCGACTGGGGAATAATTAAAGCCATGCCAAATAGAGTGCGTGATACCAGACATGATACTTTGATCCGAACCAAGCTTTAATAACTCCAAGGTAGCGTTGAATACCAAATAAGTATTGGTCATCTCCTCGCAACTAATCACTCTTTTACCCGTCAAATGAGCCGCTGAAGAAACATATTTGTTTATCATCGTATAACCTCTACCTCTTCGGTAATCGGATTCAGGCATCTCTTCGCCCAATTTATGTCGAAGATAATTCATCGTCCAAGACTCCCCTTCAGGTATATCATATCCCAATGAAGACTCTAATGGAAAAAATCCACGACCATAAGCCTGCGCTCGTGATTTTACACCTAATTCTCGACACCAAGCCAAATAAGTATCTGTGAAGCGCTCTTTATACAATGAAGCCTTGACAAATTCGAAATCAAATCGGACACGGTTTAATATCTCTTTGAACTCGGACGACTTTGATGCTCCGTAATTTTCATCTACTACAGCCCCAAGTCTTCCTACTTTAAATAATAAATAAGGCAAATAGGGTTTTAAATCATAACCGCAACGCTTCTGAAATTCAACAGCAAAGTCATCTGTCCAATTACATCCTTCCAATTCCATACTATCCGTGAAAAGAGCACGAATATAATTTTTGAGTAGGCCTATGCGATTTTCCATGGTACTCGACATTCTTTCTAAATATCCACGAACAGCCTTTTGATCCATGTGATTCAAGATCGAACCCGATGCACCGGGAGCGCCATTAATCACCATCGCAAATGAAGTATACTTAACTACAGCATAGAACACATGTGATCCAGCGGGGACTTCAATCGAAATCTTGTCTTGATTTTTATAGGTTGAATAATCAATAGTATCCTCCAAACTCGTCAATGGATCTTTAGTAAGATGCAATGAAATAATCTCCGGATGACGCAGTGCATTCTTATCCGTCACACCAGGATCTACAGATTGTTGAATATGGAATTTGGAAACGGTATAAGTCGTAGGACCTTCTATTTTCTCTGCGTAAACCAAGACTACTTGTGCTCGCTCGTCCTCACGCAAGTCTTCTGAGCCGAATGGCCATCCCGAACCGACAATCAAATCAGCCGTCATGTCAAGATTTTTAGCTTCATCACAAGCGTACTTTACGTGATCAATCCATTCGTCACTCAACCAACGCAGGGATCTAATTCCCATGTCATCAGCTCGCTTAGGAAAGGATATAGGATTAATCTCCACACCACCTATTCCAGCTTCCTTCAATAATCGAAGCTCACGCAAAATTTCCTTTTTCTCCACCTTATTACCGTTCCACCACCAGCGCACAAACGGTCTATAATGCGCATCAGGATTTTGAAATACGCTATAATAATCGGCTGGACGATGTAATGACTCCTTGGCTAGTAATTTTTCTAAATTAGCTATATACATTCCTGCTCCTAAAAGAGCTGAATGTTGTAAAAAAGATCTTCTATTCATGAACGCTTATTAAAATTTTAGGCTTGTCTCAACTGAATACTTAAAATTGGATAGTAAGGGGAATGTTATCCTTTGGGAATCAACATGAATATGCTTGCTAACAGATTTGATGTACAGCAAGATACTGTATTTTAAATTGTAAACTAAAAACTTGCTGCAACAAAAATAATTAGCGTGTTGTAGAAAAAATAGGTTCTGCATTATAATAGGTTTATACGTTATAAATGGAGTAGTAATGTGTCATTACTACTCCGTTTACATATTAGTTTTGAACTGCTTTATCGTTATAAAGGATTTCGCTCAACGGAATTTTTAGTGTCATACCACTCACAGGGTATTTACTCTTATCAACATGATTTGCTGAGGATGCCCTATCAACAGGAATATTCCATCGTTTATTATTGTAGAACTCTAATCCACCTTCACCCCACATCTCAATTCTTGTCTGCAATTGTACTTTTTGAAGTGTCGTCAAACCAGCAGTGCCAGGATAATTGGCAGCTGTCAGTGTAGGGTAGCCTGCTTTGGTACGAGCTCTTAACAAAATATCCAAAGTAGCTAACGCTCCATTCTCATCGTTTGAGCGAACTTGTGCTTCAGCTTTCATCAGTAATACCTCAGAAATTCTAAAATATGTGTGTGCCACACGTCCTACTTCTTTACGATCGTCAGAACCAATACCATGTGTAGCAGCGAATTTTAAATTTGTAAGATCTGGTATATTACGCACTACACCATTACTAGCATACGTGTAATCACCCCATGGTTGGCTCATAAATACACTCTTACGGACATCATTTGTTGATATTTGATTATAAAGTCGTTCATCTATACGAGCAAAACCTTCATTGAGACCTCCGTAGCTTTGTCCAAAAGGATTATACCAAGCATTATGAACGGTTGATGCTTCGCCTGCTTGAAAACCAAATATAAGTTCAGGATTAATTGCCGTATTTAAAAATGCATTTTTTTCAGGACGAATTTCAACCTCTCCATTGACCGTATCTAACGTAGCTCCATAAGCAGATTCAGAGATAAGATTGGGATACTTAGCTAATAAAGTATTACTTTTTTGAATGACTGTACTCCAGTCTCCAGTAGCTAGAGCTACGCGTACTTGTAGATAATTGACAACTCCCAAATCAAAATCAGAGATATCTGCAGTATATCCTTTGCCGGCATCATTCAGAAGCTGCTCAGCTGTATTAAGATCATTTTTGATAAATACATAAGCTTCATCAGCTGTAGCTCGAGGCTTACTTTCCTGAACAGGCGAATAATAATCATATAATGGAATGCCCAATTTAGTATTACCACCATTCATATATGCATCTTGATAGTTCTCCATTAAGAAATTATAGGCAAAAGCACGAAGAATAAGTCCTCTAGATTTATATTCCTTCAATATCTGATTACTTCCTACCGTATTATCATCTAATAGATTCAACATTTTATTTGCAGCTGTAATAAGATTATAGCTATAATCCCAATAAGGATAGTTCTTATCTGTATCAGGAGATATAAAGTCTAAAAACCTATACTCGTCACCTCCCATACCAGTTAACGCTCGACTTCCGAATACAACATCATTGGCTTGCAAACCTTTCATAGCAAGCAATCCTAATACATTACTATAGCGTCCATCTGAACCACTAATACCTGTTGCCCCATTATTAATTTGACGTGGAATATTATTAGCTATACCACCAAGTATTCCGTCAATTGTACTCTGATCTCCTTTAGACAATAAACTTTGTATTTGCTCATCTGTTAGACTATTAGGCGGAGCCACGTCCAACTTATCACTACACGCTGCAAATACCGTACATACGGCTAAAATTGTTAATATTTTTTTCATTATTGTAATTCAAAAGTTTTAGAAATCTACATTCACACCAAAAGTAAAAGTTCGCATAGATGGGTAAGAGTAGGCGCCTACTTCAAAGCCACCAACAATAGACATTCGTGGATCAATACCTGAATGAGATGTAAATAAGTTGAGGTTATCTCCTGTAGCATAAACTCTTACCTTTTTAAATTTAGATTTCGCCAAGAGTTCTTTAGGTAATGTATAACCTACGGTAATATTTTTAAGATTAAAATAAGATGCATTAAATAATGCCATATCTGAGTACAACCAGCTACCAAATGTTGAACCATTGCCATACGTATTGCCATACATTACCATCGGGAATTTAGCATCTGGATTTTCAGGTGTCCATGTATTACCTAATACTTCTTTTGATATTGCTGTACCCGTATTTTCGTATACATATAGATTGTTCGCATATTCAGTACTGAAGAATTTTCCGCCGATTTGGTAAGCTATCGCACTATACAAGTCAAAGTTTTTGTAACGTACAGAAGTACTAAATCCACCAATCCAATCTGGTATAGCAGACCCTAGTTCATAACGACTCGCTTTTGAATAATCCGTAGTCTTGAAGCTTTCACCTACTTTGTAATCTGTATAAATCCCTGCATCTGCATCCGCTTGAGTTTTTTGTTGATAAAATAATGGCAAACCAGTAGACTGATCTACGCCACCATACTTGAATAAGTATAGGTTGTAATAGTCTTTACCCACACCACGTAAGTAGACCGTATTGCTTACTGCGCCTGTACCCGCTGCATTCCAACCTTCAGCTCCAGATACCCAGTTACCATTTAATGCATCTGAACCTGTACCTTTTGGAACATCTTTCAATATCGTACGGTACGTTGTACCATTTGTAGATATCGTCCAATTCCAATTTTCATTACGTACAAGATCCATAGATAATTCGACTTCGAAACCTGTATTACTCAATTTAGCTGAGTTGGTCATAATCGACGATTGTCCTTTTGAAGTCGCAATTGGTTGTGCCCAGATGGCATTTGATGTTAATCGATTGTAATAATCTACCGAACCTCTTAATTTTCCAAACAATGAAAAATCTAAGCCGACATCAAAAGTGTTGATATTTTCCCATGTCAGTCCATCGTTGACATAGTTACCTTGGCTAATAGTGAATGATGATGGAATACCTGTACCAGCAGTAGTCTGTGTATATACAGCGCCATAGCTCCATGTTTGATATCCAGAATAGTTCGATATACCATTTTGATTACCAATCACACCATAAGATGCTCTTAACTTCAATTCATTTAACCAAGATGATGATTCTTGCATAAATGATTCTTGAGAAATACGCCAACCACCACCTAATGACCAGAAAGTACCCCATCTATTCTCCGGCAATTTAAATTTCGAAGAACCATCACGACGTATTGATCCTTGTAGGAAATAGCGATCTTTATAATTATAGTTAACTCGAGCAAAATAACTCATCATTCTACGTTTGTCTTCGCTTCCTCCAGGATTTGAGAATGTACCACCATTGTAGCGTCCAACAAAATTCACATAATTGATAAAGCCAGGAATCAATTCATAAGAAGAATTGTAGTTCAGATTCTGCGACTGAAATGAATCATATTCATATCCTGCTAGTGCCTCAATTGAATGATCAGAGAATGTTTTGTTATAGTTTAATAATTGTTGCGCATTTAAAATCGTCACATCACTAAAAACCTTCCCGAAAGCACCAACACCTTGTGATTGTCCGGTCTCCGAATTCCAGTAGCGTGTACGAATCTCATTAAACTTATCTAAAGAGAAATTAGATGTAAATGTCAGACCATCCATAAATTTGATTTGCGCGTAAGTTCTCGTGTTTACATCATTAGAAGTTCTGGCATCAACATCCATATCTAACATCTTTATCAAATCTGTCGAACCAGTTACAGCAGAAGTTTGTCCTAATGGCGAATAGGTATCACCTGCCAACACATGAACTTTTTGCTGGCCATTTTCCATTATGATGTTACCATCTCTGTCTCGAGCATACATTTGTATCAATTGATTTTGACCATTGATAAATCTAAATACGTTAGCCGTCGCCGAACCTGCATTTCTACCAAAACGTGTAGCTGGAGATTGAGTAGTACGTGATCCATACATCAGGTTGGTCCCTACTTTTAACCAGTCATATACTTGCGCATTAATGTTTGCACGACCATTATAACGTTTGAAAGATGATCCTTTAATGTAAGATGGGTCTTCTAAGTATCCTCCTGAGAAGAAATAATCCATCTTATCACCACCTCCAGAAATTGATAAATTATAATCTTGACGGAGTCTATTTTTCAAGACATGATTGTCATACTTGTCATAATACAAGAGTTGAGCGTCAGGATTTATCTTGCCATCAGGATTTACAAGATATGCACCAGACATTGTGGCACTTTGATTCGCACCTGTACCAGTAGAAGTGTATACAGCACCAGGAACATCATATAGCATCCAATTTCCTAAATTGTTACGTTGAAAATTAGTAGTTGAACCAACATAATCGAATAGATGCGAAGACGCAAAACGTGCAGCATCCTCATGTGACATATTTGGGTTAGTTAAATTGGTCGTATAATTTCTTGATGCACCTGAACCATTCACGCCATACCTAACTGAGTTATATATTGACTGCCAAGTAAATTCATAGATATCCTTAGGATCGGTAATTTTATCAAACTGGTATGGACCGACCTGGTTAATCCCCATCTTAGCCTCTAACCCAACTTTTGTTTGACCCTTACGACCTTTTTTAGTTGTTACCAATACGACTCCGTTAGCACCGCGAGATCCATACATAGCTGTAGAAGCAGCATCTTTTAGGATAGTAACTGACTCAATATCCTTTGCACTGATGGTGGCCAATGGATTAGCATTTTGTGCTGGTACACCATCAATTACAACTAGCGCGTCTGAGTTATTTTGTTGAGCAGAGCCTAATCCTCGAATTCTAATCCCCATATCTAGTCCAGGCTGCCCATCTACAGCTGATACTTGTATACCGGGAGCTGCTCCTTCCAAAGCTCTACTTACTGTAGAATTGGATTGCATTTGCAATGCATTATTATCTATAGTAGATACAGCTCCTGTCAAGTCTTTTCTTTTGGCAGTTCCATAGGCAACCACAACTACTTCTTCGAGTTCTTCGTTATCTTCATCAAGAAGAACATTTAAGAAGTTTTGACCCGAAACTTGAATAATCTGATTTACATAACCTACATATCGAAACGTTAAAGTACTATTTTCCGTTACTTCAATCTCAAAATTTCCAGTCTCTGTAGATGAAGTTGATTTTTTTGAAGAATTGTCAGTTACCGATACACCAGCTATTGGTGTCCCCGTGATTTTACTAACTACTTTACCCTTAATAGTCCGAATACTTTGAGCAAATGAGTCTAATGTAGAACAGAATATAATGAACACCGTCATTATATACATGGATTTGTCCTTCCAATTGGATTTGTACATAAATTAATAAACTTTGATTAGTGTTAAATTGATAATTAGTTAGCTAAAAATAGATAAGATACATCATTTAACTATCCTGCCCTGTCCTAATCTAAAAGGCAAAAAAAAGCATGAACAATATCTATTGTCCATGCTACTATTTAAACCTATAACTATGATGCTATGCTTTGTAAAGTTTCAATTCTATGATGTCCGTTGGAATGGGATGTGGATTCCAATGATGATGTAAAGCAAGTGCAGCTCCTAGCGCAGTGGCTTGTGCCATTGAGGCAGCATACACTTCCATATTCGGATATTGTTTTGCTAATAAACTCATGAATAAATGATTTTTACTGAAACCACCATCTACAAATATTCGTTTACATACATCATGATTCGTAACCAAGTTAATCGCGTATACCTGAGCAATCACAAGATCATACATTAATGAATGATATGCTTCAGTAGCGTTATTGAAAAGACTTAAATCTCTTGTTGAAAAATGATCTAACTCCTGATTTTTAATTCCATTCATGCTGAATTGATCCATAATAGACCAGTCTATGTCAATATTTCTCAATTTACTAGTCGAAATACCAAAATAATCTGCTATGCGCTTTGACTGTATTTCATGTTCATAGCCAGCAAACAAACGTGATGCTTTGACAGGCGTACCATCATATGTTAGATAGAATAAACAATCTTGCTTCAATTCATCTACTGTGAGATCCGTATCTGCAAATGGATTCATCGTTATACACCATGTTCCAGTTGAAAGTAATAGGAATGGTTCTTGAAAATGTATTAAATATGGTATAAGAGCAGATGAACTATCGTGAAATCCTGTTCCAACTTTGTATGAGTTACCTGGAAATGTAGCTGCAAATACTTCTTTTCCTGAAGTAATTGGTGCCATCTTATCTAGAAGACCTTCTTCTTTAATCCAAGTATGGTAATCGTGTTCGCTATAATTCCACATCGCTGTATGACAACCTATACTAGTCATATCTGCATAATATGATCCTGAGATCAGGAAACTAAGATATTGTGGTAAATGCAGCGCAAATTTTATTGAATCATAAATTTCAGGCTTCAATTTTTTGATACGATAAAGTTGCAAAGCTGAATTTAGACTACCCAATATCGGTGAAGCTGTTTCTAACGAAAATTTTGTTTTACCACCATATTTATGATATAGCTCATCACTTATCGCTGTAGGATATTCTTTCAAATAATTATAAAGTGGAGTCAAAGGCATACCATCCTGATCAATATATACTAAAGATGCTCCATAGGATGCAAAATTGATCGCTTTAATATCAAATTGTTTCATACGAAACACTTGATGTAAAGAATCAAATACAGATAATCGAAGACTTTCCAAATTCTCGCATGGATCGCCATCTTCATCTACCGTTTCCAAAAATTTTGCCGAGCGTTCAAAAACTATATTATAATGTTCATCAAATAGAAAAAGCTTCTTATTGGTCTTACCGACATCAAAAATTGCTATAACAGGTATTCCATTTTTCTCCATAATTGATCTTTATAAACCCGTTGCGATAGTGTTTTCGCCTCGCTCCAAAACTAATTGTTCACGGATACGCAAATCATTGAATAGCTGTACAGGATTCAATGCACCTCCACGGCGAAGACGCGCTTCCGCCACTAAAGAACGAACGTCAGTGCGGAAAGCATGCTGCAAAATCTCTTGTGCAAGTACAACGTTATTTTCCTGTTGAGCCTTCTTTAACGATTCCCTATCAACAATTAACGCTTGAGCATAGGCTATCATTATCGCTTCTACTGATTGTAACAAATCAACTAATGGATCTTTGATATTGTGAGATGCGTCTATCATCCAACCTAAACCTGTCGCATGATCTATACCGTGATGATCCATGCCATCTACCAATTCGTTGAATATTAAGAATAACTGGTATGGCTTAATAGATCCTGCTGTTAAGTCATCATCTGCATATTTACTATCATTGAAGTGAAATCCAGCTAACTTCCCTTCCATAAGTAATAGGGCTACTATTTGCTCAATATTAGCATTAGGAAGATGATGGCCTAGATCCACTAGGGTGTAGGCTTTGTCACCAAGCTTATTCGCTAATAAAAGAGATTGTCCCCAGTCTGCTATAGTTGTTGAGTAAAAATTAGGCTCAAAGCACTTATATTCAACAAACATCTTCCAATCTGCAGGTAGATGCTTATAAATTTCTTGAAGACTTGTTAAAGTATGTTGAAATGCCTCTCGAAAATTCAGCTGACCGGGAAAACTAGATCCATCGGCTAACCATACAGTCAGTGCTTTCGAACCAAGAGCGATACCATGTTTGATAACATCTATATTATGGTCAATAGCTTGCTGGCGTACTCTAGGGTCAACATGTTGAAGTGAACCGAATTTATAACTGTAAGATTGTCCTGGCTGATCTTGAAAAGTATTCGAATTAACAGCATCGAAAACTAAACCATACGAATCGGCTAATGACTTAATGTTATCCACATTTTGTGGAATATCCCACGGAATATGTAGAGAAATAGCACCACTAGACTTATTAAGAGCATGCAACAAACCTACATCCTCAATCTTTTGCTCCAAATTTCCTGGTTCACCACGACCTGAGAATCGTCCAAAACGAGTTCCACCTGTTCCCAATGCCCAACTTGGAATAGCTATTTGAAATTTTTGAAGTTTCTCCACAATTGATTCCACATTGTGAATATCTTCTTGAATATATTGAACTGCGCGCTGATGTTTCTTTAACAATTGCTCATTATGCTGATCAATTGAACTCGACTGAATTCTCATATTAGGTATTTAATTTACGTACTATTATTGGTAGCAGAATTTACTAAAATATTCCTGATTCCCCCAAACTATCACGGCGTTTTATCGCACGAATGCCATAGCTATACCACCATCTACATTCAATACATTGCCAGTAGATTTGCTTAGATTACCGCTAACAAATGTCAGACATGCATTAGCGATATCATCAGGTAGTATTATAGCGTTAAGTAAGGTGCGTTTAGCATAATAAGCTGGCAATTCTTCCACTTTGATTCCGTAAGCTTTTGCGCGGCCTTCAGCCCAACCTCCTGCCCAGATATTGCTATCTGATATCACAGCATCAGGATTAACGACATTGACACGTATTCCAAAAGGACCTAATTCTGCAGCGTTCAATCTGCTAAGATGCAACTGAGCCGCTTTAGCACTTCCGTATCCAGCATTATTAGGACCTGATACTAATGCATTCTTACTCACAATATTGACTATATCACCGCCGACCGATTGAGATTTTAACATACTAGTGGCTGCTTGAGTCACTAAAAACTGTCCTTCTACCAGCACCGCATAGAGTAGACTCCAATCTTTTTGTGTATGATCCTCAATTGATTTAGAAATGGAGAGACCTGCATTATTAACGATAATATCTATACCTCCGAATTCTAATGCTGCCACACGAAATGCTTCTTCAATTTCTGCTTTATTAGTGACATCCATTTTTGCAGTACGTACAGTATCTGGACCGAAGGTATCTGCAAATTCTTTTGCAGCATGCTCTAAGCGTTCCGTATTTAAATCGTTCAGTAGTACTACTGCACCTTCAGAAGCAAATTTCTTAGCGATAGCTTTACCTATACCTCCCGCACTACCTGTAATTAGAGCAATTTTGCCCGTTAAAGGCTTTGGCTTAGGCATACGTTGTAATTTTGCTTCTTCTAAGAGCCAATATTCTATATTAAATGCTTCTTGTCTTGGCAATGCAGTGTATTCACTTATAGCTTCAGCACCTTTCATCACGTTAATCGCATTTACATAGAATTCAGAAGCTACACGTGCTGTTTGCTTGTCTTTAGCAAACGCAAACATACCTACGCCTGGATAAATAATTATTACAGGGTTAGGATCACGCATAGCTGGGCTATTGGTATGTTTACACTGCTCATAATAATCTTTGTACATCGCGCGATAAGCTTCAAAAGCAGGCGCCAACTTTTCTTTAACACCTTCAGTTTGACTGATATCTTCATCTTTATCTAATGTCAAGACCATCGGTTGTATCTTCGTGCGCAGAAAGTGATCTGGACAACTTGTCCCCAAGGGAGCAAGACGCTCCAAATCTTGAGAATTGATAAATTCTAATACTCTAACATCATCTGTGAAATGACCAACCATATGCTTTATACTAGAGCAGAATCCTCTTAATATAGGTGCCAATTGAGAGGCTTTAGCGACACGAAGTTCAGGAGCCAAACTTTCTACTCTAACTCCGCCAAATACTGGCCTTGTCTTCCCATATTGTGATTCCAAGTAATTTGCACACGTCTCGATTATTTCCAATGAATTGATGTAACATTCGTAGGATGTATCACCCCAAGTAAACAACCCATGTGAACCAAGCATAATACCTCTAATACCAGGATTCTCTTCCAGACAAGCGCGCAATTGTAAACCCAAATCAAAACCAGGTTTTTGCCAATCTACCCATCCTATAGTTCCGTTGAATAATTCTTGCGTAATACGTTTGCCATCCTTTGCAGCAGCAATAGCAATCGCCGCATCTGGATGAAGATGATCAATATGTTTGAATGGCAAAAATCCATGTAATGGTGTATCAATGGAAGGAGCTTTAGAATTTAAATCGAAAATACAATGATTGAATAATTCTACCATTTCATCTTCATGATCGATACCTCGATAAACTTTTTCCAGATTACGCAGTCGCTCTACATACAAAGCGGCCAAACCAGACTTTTTCAATGTACCAATATCGCCACCAGAGCCCTTTATCCACATGACTTCTACATCCTCACCTGTCAATGGATCCTTATCAATATACTTACAAGATGTGTTACCACCACCATAATTTGTAATGCGTAGATCAGATCCTAAAATATTAGATCTATATAACAATAAAGCTACTTCATCACCTGCAAGGGTAGCTGCTTTTTCGTCATTCCACAAATAATCAACGTGTTTATATGTTTTCACTTTATAAAGATTTTAAAATGTTATGATTCTAATGTTTTAGCAAATCCGACAATACAGATAGATAATATAATGGTGGCTATACCAGCAATTATAGCTGTATATGTTGCTTTATTGACGCCTTTCCATTCTTTGAGCAATACACCCCAAGCGTTAGAAATTAAGATAATAAAAGCCATATGTAAGATCCATGAACTAGCGCCATTGCCTAATCGACTCTCGCCCATTCCATAGAAGAAGAATTGTAAATACCAAGTAGTACCAGCAATGGCACATAAAATGAAATTGGTAAGCTTTGGTGCTGAAGATTTCGTATAGTCCGAAAAAGTTTTATTTCTAAAGAGAAGATACAGACACCAAATTACATTTGTAGTGAAGCCTCCCCATAGTATAACGACATAGGTAACATTATTTTGATAGAGGAATTCTCCTTGATTTGGATTGACTTGTTTCCAAAGCTCATTCGCAACATCGGCCATTGGTTTACCTGCTTCTAGTCCAAAGTTAAAACAAGCACTTAGGATCCCAGAGACTATAGCTACAACTATCCCAAGTCCAAAATTATAATCTGTTGACGGATTATTAGCCAACAGTGAAAGTCCCCTTTCTTTAAGAACACCTGCTTTGCCACATAGAAATATACCAACAACACAAACTGCTAAACCAATTAGCACACAAATCCCTGAAGATGTTGTAAAGAAATAATCAATACCATCTTTACCTTCTACTTTATTAAAAAAGTAATAAATAGATGGCATAAGTGCCCCAAAGACCATGCTCATCCCGAGAATAATACTATTCCCTAATGAAACACCTAGATATCGTACCCCAAGACCATATGTCAATCCTCCAATACCCCATAGCAAACCAAAAAAATAAGTATAACCTAAAATAGAAACGTCTGTTTGACGAATGATGTCACCAAAATTTGGAATAGTAATGTACGCTGCTAATGGTGGCACGATAATCCAAGAGAATAATCCGCCTAATATCCACATTGATTCCCAAGACCAATCCTTTACTTTTTTGTATGGAACATAAAAGCTTCCCGAAGCAAAGCCTCCAATAAAATGGAATAAAACACCAGCTAGAGCATTCATAAAAAATAAGTTATTTGATATCTAAATTTATATTGGTACTAGCAAGATAAAAGTTAGATCTGAATTAACTGTTATGAACTGTCATGCTTAAGATACTTTTCGAGATAAAGAGAGTATCGATAGACGTATATATTGATTGTTGCGATATGAAAATAATCCTATTATTAAAGTTAGTTAGAAGACTCAACTAACCATATCTTAATATTAGAAAGCAATCCATACTTATATTCATTACTATTGGTGAATTGAAAAATCCCTAATTTCAAAATACTTTTATCCCAATGAGTTTGTTTAACTGGGTTACTAAGAAGATTTTCCCATTTATTACCATCACGTGAAGTCCGCAAATAAAAATAATGTCCAGATTTTTGAATTTGCAAGTATTTATGAAATTGTAAACCTAAATTATTGCTTTTTTTAACGATTGCATCGTGGTGATAATATGAAGCTGAATTACCCAAATTATAAACGGTATTAATACTATTAGTAATGTATTCATTTCCATGGTCAACAGCCTGAACAATTATACCTACCTCGTTGTCAATAAGACTATTTGTCAATTTTCCAGATATATCTTCAACCTTAAGCTCGATCGTAAAATCCTTATCAATAAAATTATATAGATATGGTTCTTTAACGGTCTGACTTAGAAAAGAATTTCGCTTTGAACCAAGCATCCATCCCTGAAAGCCTTTTGATACACTGATATTTTCATCGTCAGATAAATATCTATTAATTGAATGTTTCCATATACTAGCACTATGGATAGTATCACCCAATACCCAATCTAGATCATCATAATCTGACCATAATGACAGTTTAGGATATTGAATCAGAATACTATTCTTCTTACTAACATTTCCATAAATGTCTCGTAGCTGTACATCTAAATTAATATGTCCATTATATACATCAAATAAATAATACGGTTCATCTAACCATGATGACGAGGAAAATCCCATGGAAAATTTATACTGTAAATTTGAGTCACTATTTTCTAAAGCAACAAATAAGTTTGTAGCGTTTATTTTATGTGGAGGAGTTTGTACAACTACATTTTTATTGACTAGGTCTAATGAAATTCTAGCTTTAAATTCTTCGTATAAGTCTTTAGCATTTACGCTATCACGTTTGTAAATCCGGAGATTATGCATATTCTTAAAACTAAATTTTATTTCGCTCTCCCTTATGACCAAATAATCCGTTAATACTTTATCGCTAATAAGTCCATCGATATAAATACAAGTACTATTACCATTCTTATCAATAAATACTTGTGACCATTTACCGTTATGTAAATACTCCATGGTTAAGCTCCAAAGCGAAGATCTTAATAACGAAATCAAATCTTTAGATACCAAACTATTCACTTTGAATGACATTCGCTGTTTCTGAACAGTCACTTCGCATCCCTTACATGCAGAGGTAATCGCTTTAGAAAAACCATCATACCCAACTAATTCTGAAATCGGCCCTATATCATAGTCAGCGGACTCTAAAGCATACAAAAAATCCGAATGATTAGCCATAGCAAATGCCTTTGCAACAGCTACATTATCATACGCATAATTAACAAATTTCACATTTGAAATATATCCAGAAAAATCACTTAGACCTAGTGCAATAGTTAATCCAATACTTTCAATATTAGGCCTAAATCTCGATTTGTTCTCCTCTAGTATTAACTTACCATTAATGAATCTACGCTCCTTATATCCATCATATGAAATAACAATATGGTCCCAAGTTAGTTTAGGAATATTATTTATTCTATTATGTGGTGATAATGTCTTAAAAATCGAATGTTGGTTAAGCACTAAAAGCTCTAATGTGAACGTTTTAGTATTATGAATTAAATTTTGAATATTTACAGAAGAATCAAGTTGTTGTGAATTAGCAAAATATAGTACCTTTTTAGCTTGAAAAATCTTAACCGGTATACGATTCAAGATTACTATGGTGCTACTATCAGAATTCACCTCATAATTCTCATTGGTGCCATTAACAAAACCTGAAGCATATATATTTTCAGTTGAATGATAAATAGCCTTTGCATTTGATATGACTAATAAACAACAGAGCGTTAATAAAAACCTATATATGTAAATCCAAAACTTTCCCTGCATATAAATCAAGAATTGATGATAAAAGCTAAATATGTAATAGATTAATTAATATACAGTAACAGATTAAATTCGAGGATTAATAGAAGAAATCGCATTTATTCTAATTGGTTAATACTAATATAAGACAATAAGCACAAACAATTAGATATTTGATTCACTAAATCAAAATCTTAAAAAAATTTTATCGTAATTAGTTTACAAAAGTTTATAACGCAAAAAAGCCTTAGTATTTCTACTAAGGCTTTCTGTATAAAATAAGGCACCGACCTACTCTCCCACCTGTTACGGCAATACCATCGGCTCTGGCGGGCTTAACTGCTCTGTTCGGAATGGGAAGAGGTGAACACCGC
>JAZQRD010000016.1:0-12173 GCA_045629405.1 Sphingobacterium sp.
CTCTGGAGCGAAAGACGAGATTCGAACTCGCGACCCCAACCTTGGCAAGGTTGTGCTCTACCAACTGAGCTACTTTCGCTTTTTTAAGTCTTTCAAATGTGCAAGACATAGCGTCTTGTACGTTTTGATGATGCAAATATATGGCTCTATTTCTATTATGCAAAATTTATTTGAGAGATTATACTTATATTTAATTGAACCTGTTGACAATCAAATTGATTATTTTTTTAAATAAAAATATATATTCCAAATAATACTTCGATATCTCTTAATTACTTAGATTATACGCAAGATAATCAATCAAAATAATCATAAAAGATAGCTTAATAGTAAGGGAATATCCATTACTTAAGTACTTGTTTCCAATTTTAAACCTTTTGTAAATCCGTATCATTAAAATTGTGAAAAGATTTACAACAGCTAAAATGTGTAAATAAGTTAAAAAGTAAATTACAATTATTGAAAATTTTCTTATTAATCCATATTGCTCGAATGGTTTAACTTCAATATATCTAGATTCTGTTGTATGGTCGTACCAGTTCAATTCCCAATATCCAGCATTTAAAACTCTAACAAGCGGAGATCCCATAATAACCAACTCGATGTTACTTTTAACAATACCTTTATATACTCTAAATATGTAACCGCTCTAATAAGTATTGATTGATAATTAAGTGGTAAATTCATAATCTTTTTTTATATGTTGAAGTTGCGTTATTCTGATTGATTATCAATAATATGCAGGAATAGTTTATTGAAATATAATTGACTTTTGTTTATAATAATACTTTTAATGCATGGTTTTTGCCTATTTTTGAGTATACAATCTATATTATCATTATGCGTAAAATATTTTTTATTCTTTATGTGTTATTTTATATACCTCTTTATGTGGTAGCTGATACGTATCCAGAAGTTATATTTGATAATTCATTAGTAAAAGGTGCTTACGCAAAAAGTAAGGTAGAGTATCAGGGTTATAGTTGGGTTGAGAATGTCAATAAGCAATTGTTGGTGTCCGATACATTGTACTTCACGCCAGGAAATGCTTTATCCTTGAAATATAATTCTCACATCGATGGCAATTGGAAGGCAGACATTCGCTATAGTAGACAGAAGTTTCATTATCGTGTAGTGGATTCGGACATGTTGAGTTTTATGATTTACGTGAAGTCTAAAGAAACCAATATAAATGATCTGCCTCGTATCTTGATTAATCAGTTTTCTGGAGCATCAGAGGTTGTATCTGTTGAAAATTATATTACTAATTACGGAACTGGTAAGTGGATCCAAGTAAAAATACCGGTTAAAAGATTTAATTTACAAAGTCGCGAATTAGCGATTACTTCTATTTCCTTATTACAAAATAGGACATCCACACACACACATCATGTATTTATTGATCAGATCGAATTTTTGCCTCAAAAATATTCTGATATTAAATTAACTGCTGCTGCAGTGCTGACAGAAGCTGTAGCATACGATAGAATGGTGCACCTCAAATGGCAATTACCACTGACACCAAGTATTCGCTACATAAAGATATACCGTTCAGAAGATGGTGAAGTATTTACACCGATTTCTATCCGTCCGATTCATATGCAGTCTTGTCTGGATGTCGTTCCTCAGATTGGAGGAAAGTATTATTATAAAATTACCTGGGTAGATTATAATTATAAAGAATCTGCATTTTCTACAGTGCGCGAAGCTCAGACCAAACCAAGTTCTGATGAATCCATTATTGATTTAATTCAACTTACGCATGTCAATTATTTCGTTGAGAATTTTGATGTGAATTCAGGAATGTATCTACCTTATCGATCTAAGGAAAAGCCCATTGTGTCTACAAAGGAGACAGCTGGCGCAGTACTTTCATTGATCATCGGCGCTGAGCGCAAATTTATCAATCGCCAGACAGCGTTCAATCGTATTTCAAAAATTGCTTATTTCTTATTAAAGGCTCAACATGTAAATGGTATATTTCCGGCACATTTTGATGGACGTAAAGGCCTTCCTGAATATCGTAAAGGTACTGCCAGCTATGATGTAGAGGCGACATCTTCATTGATAGAGTCTTTGTTGATAGCGCGTGAATATTTTGATAAAGATGATGAGAATGAGCGTGATTTACGTAATCGTATTACAGAATTATACCAAGCGATTAATTGGCAAAAAATAATGATGAATGGAGAACACCTTATCCTTAAATCTAAATTGAAATTGGTCGATGATCAAGAACAGTTTCAAAATCAAAACTTTGCGTTGACAGGACCTAACAGTTCTATAAATGCATATTTGTTAGGGATATCTTCTGCTAAGTTTCCTTTGGCGAAGCAAGCATATTATGATGGCGTATTTCATAGTTATAATGCGTATACATACGAGAAGATTGATGATGTCGAAATAGATATTTATGCGGATAGTGCTATTTATGAGCAAGAGGAATATAATACAATACCAGCTGTCGTATTTGTGGATACCATCGCACGTAATCCGATTATTGATCCGATACAAAAGTATGGCGTGAATTTATCTTTAGGCGAATATCATGGTTCTATGATAGATATGTATGAACCTTTTTGGACTATTAAACCAGATTTGCTCAAAGATAGTTTGCTTAATTGGAGAGAAACTATTCAATCCTATGTGCAATATGTCAAGCGACGTGACAATGAAACAGGTGTAGGGGTTAATAATAGCGATATATGGGGATTCTACCAGCATCGTGATTCGATTGGAGGATATCGTATTAATCCAGCTATATCAAGTTCTGCAGTCATTGTAGATCCAAAATTAGGGATTGATGCTACACTAGCACTATATCAACAATATGGACATATACTATTTACAGAATATGGTTTTAGAGCATGGTTAGATTTACGTAATGAAGACGTTTCGGATGAGTATTTCGCACGTAACCAAGCTTCCATAGCTATTATGCTCGAGAATTATAAGTCTGGCTTGATCTGGAGGCTTTATGAAAAGATTCCTGAATTGAAAAATGGACGACAATTACTTTTTACGCACAAAAACTAATATATAAATGAATAACTTTATATTAGATGAATAATTCAAAACTTAAAACGAATAATTTAGATAGCCATATATTATGAAAAAAGTATTTTTATTTTCTGCAGTTGCATTTACATTGTGTTTGGTATCATGCAAACAGCAGCAAATGGTCGTAAATCCTGGTGCAGTAGTTTCTAAAGATGGAACAGATGACGGTTTGAAAAATGTAAAAACTGAATTTGAAGATGCATCACGCACATCAGAAGGTATCAAATTTACGTTATCATCAGATGTATTATTTCCAACTAATTCTTCATATTTGACGGAGAAGGCTAAGGTTGAATTGGCTAAATTATCTAAAATTTTAAAGGAAAATAATTCAAAGAAAATCCGTGTGGATGGACATACTGATGCGACTGGTACAGAAGAGTATAATGTATGGTTATCTGATAAACGGGCGGCATCTGTAAAGAAATTTTTAGAAGATAATGGAATTTCTGCTTCACGTATCTCAATAAAAGGTCATGGTCCTAGTAAACCTGTAGCTGATAATAAAACACCTGAAGGACGTCAAAAAAATCGTCGCGTAGAAGTGGTAATTTTAAACTAAAATAATTTTGATTTAATATGTAGCAAAGGTCTCGAAGCATTTTTCGAGACCTTTGCTATTTTAGGTGAGTTTAATTTTCTTACAATCCAAATTTTAATAGCATTTTAAGAGTAATTTTTCCGTAGCACAAATAAATAGATAACTTCGCCTAACGTAGGAGTGTGCTATAGTAAGAGTACGACCAATACCAGATCAGTAGTCTTGTGCGTGAAATCTCTTTTTATAATGTAATATATGGACACTCCTATCGGGATTATAAATAAAACAAATAAGATCGTAAATATTATGAGTTTATTTGTCCCAATAAATGCAAAATTTTGAAGTGGCATTATTTTAATTATCTGTAATTTTCGCTTAATTTATTTCAGCGAATAATTGTTACGAAGTATAGTGAGGTAAATTATGGAGCCTATAATTGGTAAACATAATAACAGTAAAACAATCAATATTAAGTCTGTAGATTTAACTGTAAAATCTCTCTTCAAAATGTCTAATATCGATACGATAATCAAACCTAAAGGTATCGTGAATAGAATAAAACCGATGAATATAATCAGGAGCTCGGATGTTCCTATAAAAAATAATTCCATAGCGTGTTTATGAATTGATGAAGTCTAAATTTGTCTTTTTTAACGGATAGTTAGCACGTAGTATAGCCAAATAAATAATAACTCCTAATAAAGGTGTAAATAATAAAAGGAAAAAAATGAGTATTTGGTCAATCGATTTCCCCTTGAAGTCTCTTTTCAATAAATCAACAATACAATAAATCATCAAAATCAAGGGAATAATGGCAGCAGAAATTAGTATGGAAAACTCTAAGGTGCCAATATTGATAAAAGTTAAGTTCATAATAGGTTCGTATTTGAATTACTAATTTAACATTTATTATTCGGTACTAAAACCGAATTCATATCTTTTTATTAAGTATTTTTGTATGTTAAGAAGAGGACTGCTATGTATATAATATTTGATACGGAAACTACGGGATTACCTAAGCGATGGGACGCACCTATTACTGATACGGACAATTGGCCTAGATGTATTCAGATCGCGTGGCAACTACATGATGAAATGGGTAATATGATTGAGCATCAGGATTATTTGATTAAGCCTGATGGATTCAATATACCTTTTGATTCTGAGAAAATACATGGTATCTCTACCGAATTAGCTATTCAACAAGGTATACCACTTCCAGAGGTGTTAACTAAGTTTAATGCAGCACTTTCAAAAGCTAAATTTATTGTCGGCCAGAACGTTGGTTTTGACGTAAATATCATGGGTGCAGAACTCTACCGCTATGGTGTAGATAGTCCAATGGCGAGTATGCCTGTATTAGATACCTGTACAGAAGTGACTGCTAACTTATTGAAGTTGCCAGGAGGTAGAGGTGGCCGTTTTAAGTTGCCTAATCTTACGGAACTACACGCGTATCTATTCGGCGTACCTTTTGCTGAAGCACATAACGCGACAGCGGATGTGGAAGCAACTACGCGCTGTTTCTTTGAACTTGTAAGACGAGAAGTATTTACTCCTGAAGATTTGCAAGTTGATACAGGATATTTTGTAGAATTTAAGCAACAAAATACAGATGTCATTCCGACTGTAGGATTACAGCATATTAATCTAAAATCTGCATCTGATGCTATTAGACAGCGTGAAAAGGGAGATACAAATAAGACAGTAATCGATGCAAGTGCGTTAGCTGCGTTGAAGGATGCAACATTTGTTCACCTACACAACCACTCTCAGTTTTCTGTTTTACAATCTACTATTTCAATTAACAATCTTGTAGAGGCAGCAGCCAAATATAATATGCCTGCAGTTGCATTGACTGATCATGGTAATATGATGGGGGCATTTCACTTCGTAGCAAAGGTACTTGGACACAACAAAGAAGTAGAAGCCAAAAATCAAGAAGCAATAGAAGCAGGAGAGGAAGCTAATGGACAAATTATAAAACCAATAGTCGGATGTGAATTTTTTGTCTGTGATGACCGAAAAGATAAGTCAAGAAAAGATAACGGTTATCAAATAGTGTTTCTTGCTAAAAACAAGCAGGGATATCACAATCTAGCTAAAATGGCTTCTATAGCTTATACGGAAGGATTTTATTATGTGCCACGTATCGATAGATCTATTGTTGAGCAGTACAAGGATAACTTAATCGTGCTTACAGGTAATTTACAAGGTGAGATTCCCAATAAAATATTGAATATTGGTGAGAGTCAAGCAGAAGATGCTTTGGTATGGTGGAAGACTATGTTTGGAGATGATCTTTACATGGAGATAATGCGTCATGGTCAAGAAGATGAGGATCGAGTCAACGATACTTTGGTTCAATTGGCACATAAACATGAAGTAAAGCTTGTAGCAACAAATAATACATATTATGTAAATAAGGCCGATGCACACGCGCATGATATTCTGTTGTGTGTAAAAGATGGCGAAAAATTATCGACACCAGTAGGACGCGGACGTGGATTTAGATATGGTATGCCAAATCAAGAGTACTATTTCAAGTCTGCAGATGAAATGAAAAAGTCTTTTGAAGATCTACCTGAAGCTATTCTAAATATTCAGGATATCATTGATAAGGTTGAAATCTATTCGCTATATAGAGATGTATTACTCCCGAAATTTGATATTCCAGAGCAATTCATACACGCGGAAGATGACGTAGATGGCGGCAAACGCGGTGAGAATGCTTATTTAAAACATTTAACATACGAAGGAGCTAAGAGAAGATATAAAGAGTTAACTACTGAAATTACGGAGCGGTTAGATTTTGAATTAGCTACTATTGAGCGTACAGGATATCCAGGTTATTTCTTAATTGTTCAGGATTTCATTGCGGAAGCTCGTCGGATGGGCGTTTCAGTTGGGCCAGGACGTGGATCTGCAGCAGGTTCAGCAGTTGCCTACTGTTTAGGAATTACTAATTTAGATCCAATCCAGTATGATTTACTTTTTGAACGTTTCTTAAATCCCGATCGTGTATCGATGCCCGATATTGATATTGACTTTGATGACGAAGGTCGTGGTCGAGTTATGCAATATGTAATAGATAAATATGGTGCTTCTCAGGTAGCACAGATTATAACGTATGGTACTATGGCGGCTAAGTCTAGTATCAAGGATACAGGAAGAGTATTGGATCTACCATTAGCAGATACGAACGAAATAGCTAAACTGATTCCTAATTTAAAGCTTAATAAAATATTCAATATGGACGACAAAACTTTGAAAGAAGCTTTGCGTGCAGATGAATATGAAGCTGTGAATAAGCTGAAATCTTTATCTGATGGAGCAGGGCTAGAAGCTGAAATTATAAAGCAAGCACGAGTTCTTGAAGGCTCAATGCGAAATACGGGTATACATGCCTGTGGTGTGATTATAACACCTGATGATATTACGAATTTTGTACCTGTATCCTTAGCGAAGGATTCAGATTTGTATGTTACGCAATTTGATAACTCAGTTGTAGAGAGTGCTGGTCTACTAAAAATGGACTTTTTAGGTCTAAAGACATTAACCTTAATAAAAGATACTGTAGCGAATGTCAAATTACGGCACGGAATAGAATTAGATCCTGATCTATTTCCCATTGATGATGTATTGACTTATGAGCTTTTTCAGCGTGGAGAGACGATTGGAGTATTCCAATATGAATCTCCTGGTATGCAAAAATACATGAAGGAGTTGAAGCCTACTGTATTCGCTGATTTAATCGCAATGAATGCATTATATCGCCCTGGGCCTATTGAGTATATTCCTTCATTTATCAAACGTAAGACAGGTATAGAACCTATAGAATATGATCTTGATGCGTGTGAAGAATACCTAAAGGAGACATATGGTATTACCGTGTACCAAGAGCAAGTAATGCTTTTGTCTCAAAAATTAGCAGGTTTCTCTAAGGGTGATGCCGATGTATTGCGTAAAGCAATGGGTAAAAAGCAGAAAGCTGTACTCGACAAGATGAAACCAAAATTTGTTAATCAAGCAGCTGAGAAAGGACATGATCCTAAAAAGTTAGAAAAAATTTGGACTGACTGGGAAGCATTTGCATCATACGCATTTAATAAATCGCACTCTACATGTTATGCATGGGTGGCCTACCAGACAGCCTATTTGAAAGCTCATTATCCAGCTGAGTATATGGCTGCGGTTCTTTCTAATAACTTGAACGATATAAAGCAAGTTACTTTCTTCATGGAGGAATGCAAGCGTATGGGGCTTCAAGTATTAAGTCCAGATGTCAATGAGTCTCACTACAAATTTACCGTAAATGATCAAGGAGCGATTCGATTTGGTATAGGCGCCGTTAAAGGGGTAGGAGCAGGTGCTGTTGATACAATTGTAGAGACACGCAAAACAGGTGCATACAAGTCTATATTCGATTTTGCTAAACGAATTGATCTACGTTCTGCTAACAAGAAAGCTTTTGAATCATTAGCATATGCGGGAGGTTTTGATGGATTCACAAATACACACCGTGCACAGTATTTTTTCAAAGACGGCGATAATACGACAGGTCTTGAAAAAGCTATTAAATTTGCACAACGATTTAAAGAAAATGAACATTCTGCTCAAGGTAGTCTGTTTGGAGGTGAAGGTGCTGCCGAATTACCAGAGCCAATTCTAGCACCATGTCCACAGTGGGGATTGATTGAAAAATTGAAATACGAAAAAGAAGTTATCGGTATATATTTGACAAGTCACCCATTAGATAATTACAAATTTGAGATAAAGCATTTCTGTCAAAATAAGGTCTCAGATCTACAACTGATCAATAAAGTTAAGGCATCTGAAGTAGAAGAAGATGTTCTACTTGATTTCAATAGAATAAAAAACAAAGAGGTTGTGATCGGTGGAATAATTGCATCTGCAAATCATCGTATCGCAAAATCAGGTAAGCCATTCGGATCATTTATAATAGAGGATTATTCGGATTCGTTTGAAATAGTCGTATTTGGGGAAGACTATGTGAAGTTTAGAGGTTATCTTGAAGAAGGATATTTTGTACAAATAAGAGGTTTGGTACAAGAGCGATTCAGACAAGTTGGAAATTGGGGCTTTGAATTAAAACATATTCAACTGCTATCCGAGTTGCGAGATAAGATGGCCAAAAGTTTCACAATTGAAATAGCTCTTCAGCAACTTAATGATGAAATGGTAGAGGCAATTAATCATCTATTGCATGCAAAGAATGAGGAAGAACAAGATGTAGCGAATTGTGCCTTAAAATTTAAAGTCCTAGATTTGGTCGAAAAGCAATCAATTGAACTTCCTTCAAAAAGTACAAAAATACATCTAACAAACGATCTGATTGAAGGGTTGGAAAAGATGGAAGGTGTGAACTATAGATTGAACTAGCAGTACATTTATTACATTAGAATTAGATAAGTATTTGGGGTATTTAATTATATTTGTTCTATAAAATTTAATAGGAGATTATTATGGCATTAGAAATTACAGATAGCAACTTTGAAGAATTAGTATTAAAAGCTGATAAGCCTGTTTTGATTGACTTTTGGGCAGAATGGTGTGGTCCTTGTCGTATGGTTGGTCCAGTTGTTGATGAAATCGCTAACGAATACGAAGGTAAAGCAGTAGTAGGTAAAGTGAATGTAGATAACAATCCTGATATCTCTGTACGTTTTGGTATTAGAAATATCCCTGCATTATTATTCTTTAAAAACGGTGAGATTGTTGATAAACAAATTGGTGCAGTGCCTAAATCTGTACTAGTTGAAAAATTAGACAAACAATTATTATAATTCTATTATAATGTATAAAAAAGGGATACGTAATTGTATCCCTTTTTTTGTGAGCTGAAAACTAGTAAATTATATATAATAATTTAGGTACTATGACTTACAAGTAAGGATAGTTTCAGATTATGTAGTAGGCTTACTTTATTAATGGCTAACCTTGTAAAGACTTAAAAAACTTTAAAGCTCTATTAGGAGCTATGCTTCTTAAGGACAGTTATAATTTATAAAGAAATATTTAAATAATAAATAAACCTTCCTTAAAGTGAAAATCCCTGACTAGTAAGACTAATCAGGGATTTCAATTTATATTGAATGAATATTATTTCACTTTATACATTTCTTCACGTTGTGCTTTAACAACTTCAGAATTAATGTACTCGTCATATGTCATTAATTTATCAATGATACCGTTAGGAGTCAATTCAATAATACGGTTGGCAACTGTTTCTGTCAACTCGTGGTCACGAGATGTAAACATCATAGAACCTTTGAATTCTTTCATACCATTATTTAATGCTGTAATAGATTCAAGATCCAAGTGATTTGTAGGCTCATCAAAGATTAAGAAGTTGGCACCTTGCAGCATCATTTTAGAAAACATACAACGCATTTTCTCACCACCTGATAGTACAGAAACTTTTTTCATTACTTCTTCACCAGAGAATAACATCTTTCCTAAGAAGCCTCGAATAAATTGTTCGTCTGAATCAGGTTTGGTTGTGTAATTACGTAACCAATCTACCAAATTTTCATTATTTCCGTCAAAATATGAAGCATTGTCCATAGGCATATCAGTTGGTGTAATAGTTACACCCCATTTGAATTGACCTGAGAAATCTGTGTCACGACCAGAAAGTATTTCATAAAATGCAGTAGTCACTAAGTTGTTTTGACTTAAAACAGCGATTTTATCACCTTTATTAATCATGAAAGTAATGTCCTTGAAATAAGTCTCACCGTTGATAGTCTTACTCAATCCTTCAACTTGTAAAATCTGATCACCAGGCTCTCTATCATATGTATTGAACATGATAGCTGGATATTTACGGTTAGAAGGTTTAATTTCATCGATATTGATTTTATCTAATGCTTTCTTACGAGAAGTAGCTTGCTTAGATTTCGAAGCATTAGCAGAGAAACGGCGGATAAAGTCTTGCAATTCTTTAACCTTATCTTCCATTTTCTTGTTTTGATCTGTACGTTGTTTTAAAGCTAATTGAGATGATTCATACCAAAAACTGTAGTTACCAGAGTAGATCGACATTTTGCTGAAATCAATATCTACGATATGTGTACATACATGATCCAGGAAGTGACGATCATGGGATACTACTAGTACAATAGCTTCGTAACTAGCTAAGAAATCTTCTAACCAAGCGATAGTGTTAATGTCTAAGTCGTTGGTAGGCTCATCTAAAATTAAAATATCAGGTTTACCGAATAAAGCTTGTGCTAATAAAACACGTACTTTTTCATTACCATCAAGTTCCTTAACCTGTTTGTAGTGTTGTTCCTCTTTGATTCCAAGATTTGATAATAAAGTAGCAGCATTATTTTCAGCATTCCAACCGTCCATTTCTGCAAATAGACTTTCTAACTCGCCTGCGCGTTCACCATCTGCATCCGTGAAATCTTCTTTCAAGTAGATTTCATCTTTCTCCTTCATCACTTTGTAAAGCTCTTGGTTACCCATCATCACGGTCTCGATAACCGTAAATTCGTCGAACTCATAGTGGTTTTGCTTCAATACTGACATACGTTCGCCAGGAGTGAAGGCAACAGAACCTGTTGAAGGATCTATTTCACCTGATATAATTTTCAAGAATGTAGATTTACCAGCGCCATTAGCCCCGATAATACCATAACAGTTTCCTGTAGTGAACTTTAAATTAACATCTTCGAATAGCACGCGTTTGCCAAAACGAAGGGATAGATTGGATACATTAATCATATCGCAAAGATACGTTTTTATATACTATAATAGAAATTTTAAGGCTAGGATGAAATAGAGATTACTAAGTATTTTAATTAGTTACATACTTAATTATAGGGATTTTTATATATTTACCATAATTTAAATAATATTTTGATTACTGAAATCTTTTTTCTTCTAAAATTAAATCTTCTTTGTATAAGAAAAGATGGTTGTCACTCCCAGGATAATTACTGTTCTTCACCAAACTAAAAATATCATAGATATGAACGATGAAAGGAAGGGGATTGTACTACAATTCACAGGGAAATCTTATACAGGTAAAACTACTATTGCAAAATCTATGGCTAGGTACTTAGGTCGTCTTGGGTATAAGATTAAAATCATTGATGAAAATGACTATAACACTACGCTAAATAGAGACTTAGGAGATACTAAACTTGAAAAAGAAGAAGCTCTAAGAAGAATGTTTAAGTTTGCAAATATTTTGCGAACAGATTTTGATATTATTATTGTAAGCGCTATTAACCCATACGATGATTTACGCAATGAATTTAAAGAGAAACATAATTTTTTAATAATACATATAGATTGCGACCTTATTTAATCGTGATATCCATGGTAATATAAATAGGCTCATTAAACATGATCTGGATCTCGATGGATTCGATGTGCTAGAAAGTGATTTCGAGAAAGTAACAAATGCTGATTTAGTAATAAATACTTCAAATATGTCCGTTAACGATGCCTTTGAGGAACTTATGAATTTTCTAAGTGTCGACTTTTTTCATTCAGCTCAACTTAGTCATTTCAACTAATATAATGCATTACTAAA
>JAZQRD010000017.1:0-1936 GCA_045629405.1 Sphingobacterium sp.
TCTATCCATATATTCATCGCCGACGATTCTTACGTCTAGTTTGAAAGAACGCAAAATATCTTCCAAATCTTGTTCTGTAGAGTAAGGGACAATTTCATCTACATATTGGCAACCTCTCAATTGAATATAGCGCTCTACCACGGTTTGTGTAGGTGCATTTTTTTCGGGGCGATCTAATGTTGGGTCCATCTGCAAGCCACAAATCAAATAATCACACTGTCTTTTTGCTTCAGCCAGCATCATAATATGACCGGCATGCAAAAGGTCAAACGTAGAAAATGTAATACCTACGCGAGGTCCTGGATTATAATCTTCTTTCTTTTCAAGCATTTGAGACATATTTAAATATATTAGTTAAATAAAAACAAAGTAATAAATTACTATTACTCTTAAGATAAGTACAATACTATCTAAATTTTGTTTTTCATTGGGCAATAATGGTATAAAGTTAATGAAAGAAACATTATTAATATAAAAAAGCACGTGTTTTTATTGCATTAACAACAAATTACTCCCTTTTAAAAATATTATTAGCTAAAGTCTTCCGTCGAGTATTTTTTTATCTAAAACAGCTTTACAATCGAAAATTACAGAAGTTTTTTTACATAGACTTCCAATATCCATAGCTATAAATTCCTTATGAGCGACAGCTAATATAATAGCGTCGTATTGTCCAACTATATTATCTAGCATAGAAATATGAGGATATTTTTTCATTACATCAAAGTTATTCACCCAAGGATCATATATAACAGGTGCTGTACCAAAATCTACTAATTCATCATAAATATCGACTACTTTAGAATTTCGTACATCAGGGCAATTTTCCTTAAATGTAACTCCTAGAATCAAAACTTTAGCATCTTTGAGTACCATATCCTTCTTGAGCATAAGTTTTATCACTTTGGAAGCGACAAACTCGGCCATTCTATCATTTACACGCCTACCTGATAAGATCACTTCTGGATGATATCCCAATTTCGAAGCTTTGTGCGCAAGATAATAGGGATCTACCGAAATACAATGCCCACCAACTAAACCAGGCTGAAATTTTAGAAAATTATATTTAGTACTCGCTGCTTCCAATACATCATGAGTATCTATTCCGACTCTATCAAATATTAAAGCGAGCTCATTGACGAAAGAAATATTAACATCCCTTTGCGCATTTTCAATAGCTTTTGCTGCTTCAGCTACTTTAATAGAAGGTGCTAAATAAGTGCCTGCTGTTATAATCTGTTTATAAAGAAGATCTATTCGTTCAGCAACTTCAGGCGTAGATCCAGAGGTAATTTTGATGACATTTTCTAAGGTATTTACTTTATCGCCAGGGTTAATTCTTTCGGGAGAATAGCCGACAAAAAAATCAACATTAAATGTCAATCCAGAATAGCGTTCTAGTACAGGTACACAGTCTTCTTCGGTACAACCGGGATAAACCGTTGATTCGAAGATAACTATTGAACCTTTTCCCATCACAGTAGCAATAGTCTTGGTAGCACGCAGTAGATAACTTAAATCTGGTGCATTAAACTCATCTATTGGCGTAGGGACAGTAACGATATAAACAGTACAGTTTTTTAATTTTTGTGCATCTGAGGATAAACTAAGGCCCGCTTTAAAAGGCGTATTCTGTCCCGCTTCTAAAGCTGACATAAGCGTTTCAGCATCTACTTCCTGTGTAGAATCATTACCCGATAACAACTGAGACACTCTGTCAACATTTATATCATACCCTATAACAGGATTTTTTTTGGCAAAAGCCAGGGCTAAAGGCAAGCCGACATATCCTTGACCGATTACCGCTATTCTGTCTACTGTCCCTTTCAAACTAGTTATGTTAAGGTTATAGCAATTCTGAATTTATACCATCAAGCTCTTCATAAAGATGTTTTACATCTTGAGCTGAATCTTTTTGCACAACCAATATAGCATC
>JAZQRD010000018.1:0-4271 GCA_045629405.1 Sphingobacterium sp.
ATTCAGCGCGTAAGGCTTAGCAAAAAGCTGTACCAATGAATAATATGTTAATGCTCTGATGAATTTAGCTTCCCCTATAAAGGCTGCTTTCTCCGCATCCGTTACGACTCCTGGCTTCGCACCTTCAAAATCTTGAATAAATTTATTTACTCTATTGATGGTAAGGTAGCCTTGAATCCAAAAGTTTGTAATGTAGTTATCACTAGGATCATTTGTAAACTGATAAGTTGAAAATCCCGTAACACCATTATTAGTTCTATTCAAAAATTCCTCGCCACGTATGTCATTATAGATTTGATATCTACCCGCGTAGAATGTACCATCTTTCAATGATCCATATAATCCTCTAACTTGTGCTTCAATTCTGTTTTTTGTATCGTAACTATTCTCCTCTGGCAAGGATAATTCTGGTGGTAGATTTAGAAAATCCTTTCCACATGAGCTTACTAAAGCTGCCAAAGGCAATGCTACTAGTAAACTGCTTTTATATATATATCTTTTTAAATTTCTCATTACTTATCTTCTATTAAAAACCTACATTAATACCGAACGTAAATGTTCTTCCATTAGGAATCGAGTTTCTTTCAATCCCTGAACCTAAATTGGAATTTCCGTTTGTCGAAATCTCCGGATCCACACCAGTATATTTAGTGATAATAAATGCATTATTGACCGATGCATATAAGCGTACATTAGAAATTCCAGCTCTAGAGTAAACTGACTGAGGAATTTTATAACCTAAAGTCGCCGTCTGTAATCGTAAGAAATCACCTTTCTCAATATTTTCTGTGATGGCAAATGATGAACCATTTGATACGTTATCAGAATATATTGCTTTTGGAATATCTGAAGTCGTGTTAGTCGGAGTCCATGAATTCAATACATCTACAGAATTATTCCAGATACGTTGGTCACGTAGACCTGCTTTCGAACCATTATAGATATAGTTTCCTCCTGAGTAAGTAAAATTCAATACCGCATCAAAGTTTTTGTAAGCAAAACTATTGTTAAACCCACCAAACCAAGTTGGCAATGTGTTACCTGCTATTTGTGCATCTGAAGCAACACTACTTGCTGGACGACCATCTAGATATGTCCACGCATTTGCTCCACCTAAGTGAAGATATTGAACCTTCTCGCCATCTTTGTTGATAAATATCCTACGACCATTTTCCGGATTAACGCCATCTGTCTTTACGGCATAGATTTGAGCTGCAGAATAACCTACTTGCGTAATATTTGTCAACTCTAAGCCCGAGGTATAACTCAAAATCGGTTTATCATCTTGAACTAAAGCTGTGACTTTATTTTTGTTGGTTGAAAAGTTTAGTGACGAAGTCCATTTAAAATTATCATTGATTACAGGCGTTGCATTAAACGTGAATTCCCATCCTCTGTTGTACATAGAGCCGACATTTAAGAGAATTTCATTTCCAGGAATACCTTTAGAAGGTGATTGAGGAACACCCAATATCATATTGTCAATGTTCTTGTTGTAGTAATTCACCTCAGCAGACAATCTATTGTTTACAAACCCTACATCCAAACCAATATTTGTTTGTGAACTTGTTTCCCATTTTAATTGTCTATTACCTGCTTGGCTATACACGAAACTCGTCGAAGATCCGTATATACCTGCACCATACGTATTGTATGCCCCATAATAATTGCTTAAGTTACCATTACCTACACGGCCCCAACTAGCTTTTAATCTTAGTGTGGAGATTTTTTCACCAATTGTACTATTGACGAAGAAGTCTTCTTGAGATATAGTCCATCCAGCAGATGCACCACCAAATGTACCCCATCTATTGTTTTCTGATAGCGCGGAGTTACCATCTCTTCTTACATTGGCACTTAGAAAGTATTTACCTGCATAGTTGTAGCTTAATGAACCTAAATATGCTTCATACGCAATCTCACTAATACCATTACCCGCTGCATTGTTAATCAAGAAAGTACCTTGATATTGTGTAAAGAAATCATCTGCAATATCTTGACGTTGACCACCCCAGTTGTCCGTTCTTCTTTTCTGCGCATCTGAACCAGCTAGTATGGTGAAATTATGATCGTTAAAAGATTTTTGGTATCTTAATGTATTGATCACATTCCAATTATTAGACTTCGCAGAATTATTATATGCATGACCATTAGTACCGAAACCATCACCTTGGATAGCATTCCAGAAACGGTTATTATCCGTATTTCTTAAATCCCATGTAAGACTAGAATTGAAAGTAAGCCCTTCAGCTAACCTAATTTCACCACCAAAAGTTGCTAACAAACGGTTAGTCTCTGATTTATTTCTATCTAAATCAATTAATGGCATTGGGTTAGCAAATGATGGTGTTAATAAATTTGCGCCTGAGCCAATAGCACCACCATTCAAATAGTACGTACCATCAGCATTATAGGCTGGTACATTGGGTACTTGAGCAATGGCAAGTCGTCCTAATCCTGAAGATGCAAAAGCACCACCTGAATATGAGCCGCTATTTGGCGCATTATTCAATGTATTTGTATAACTCACTGAAGAGTTAATCTTTAACCAATCAGTAGCAGTGTGATTAATATTAAATCTTCCAGATTTACGATCAAAGCTATTTGCTTGAAGGAATCCATCTTGATTAGACAGTCCTGCTGAGAAGTAATAGGCAGTCTTATCATTTCCACCAGAGATACTGATATCATGATTTTGAGAAAGTGCATTTCTATAAATTAGGTCGTACCAATCTGTATCAACCATATTTCCATTTGCATCATATGTCGGAAAGAAAGCTCCGCCACGAGGATATGTAGATGTAGGAAGATTAGGATTTACTTCTAATGCATTGACAATAGCTTGGTTCTTATGATCCATAAATTCTTGCGCATTCAGTACATCAGGAAGTCTTGTAGGGCTAGTCACACCAACCCAACCATTATACGTCAATTTTGCTGCACCTTGCTTACCCTTTTTAGTCGTAATCACCAATACCCCAGCGGCTGCTCTAGAACCGTAAATAGCTGCAGATGCTGCATCTTTTAAGATATCTATTGATTCTATATCCGCAGGATTAATATCTGCTAATGGATTATTTGCCGACGCATTTTCAGACACATCGCCCGTAGCTACTGGAATTCCATCAATGACTACAAGAGGGAATGAGCTAAGTGATAAAGAACTTAATCCTCTGACACGAACTACAGGTGGATTATTCAACAAACCATTAGGCTGTACAATGTTCACACCGGCAGCTTGACCAGTTAAACCCTGGCTAAAACTTTGAATAGGACGTTCGGCTATATCGGTACCAGATACTTTGGTAGATGCACCTGTAAATTCTTTTTTACTAAGAACCCCATATCCTGTTACGACAACCTCATCTAATTCAGTCTGATTGGACTCAAGCACAACAGTCACGATCGATGATGTGCCGATTGAAACGCGTTGTGACACGTATCCTACATAAGAAACTGTAAGCGTAGATCCCGAATTTACAGAAGAAAGAATGAAGTTACCAGATTCATCAGTTTGAGTAGATGTAGATGTTCCTAATACTCCTACGGATGCTCCTCGGATAGGGCTGCCGTCTGAAGCAGTTACTCTACCGCTCACCTGACGAGTTTGTGCATATGACAGGCTAGTAATGCATGCCACAGCCAACATAGTTGTGAGTAGATTTTGTTTCATAAGCTTTAGTCAGTTTTTTGTTTAAGGTTAGTTTCTTTAAAAACGTAACACAATACCTACTACGAACATATGAAATTTATTAAAAAAAGAAGTTATTTTATTACACTGAACACAAAATAAAACATAGTTTTAAATTAAATTTACAACGATTAATGGTTTTTATTAAAAATAACACAATAGTTGCTTGACTAATTATTAAGCATATCAACCTTAACTATTGAGCAAACAACTATTAATATAACAATAATATTACACACCATTATTCATTAAACCACTCCATAGAAGCACACCTCTAATTAATTGCATACGCAATCGTAATGAAAGACAATCCACACAACAACCTAACATTCAACTCGTAATCAATTAATTCATCACAAATTAAAAAATAAATTGTCATTGTAACAATTAAAGGAAACAGCTCAATCAATATCAATAAAAAAGGCTAGTCAAAATGACTAGCCTTCAATAGATTATTATCAAAAAATCAATTATTGATTTAATAATGGGTTATTTAGAATCTCAGCTTGAGGAATTTCTAATGTTAACTCATCTGCATCAAAACTGAAATTAACATCTTTGTGATACAAATGATTTGCGC
>JAZQRD010000019.1:0-8958 GCA_045629405.1 Sphingobacterium sp.
TCCGTGGGGTGAAAGAAATACTGCCATAGATAAGGTGATTAGAAAATATTTTAAAAATAATTGTATTTTGAAAGCGGCTGATACACCCGCTAGAGCGTCGAATTTAAACCATTATTTTATTCCTAGATATTCAATAGACCAATATGACGCTACTACTTCTGGCCCGCTTCATGTGTCAAATTTAACTAAATTAAAGGCTAAGGTTGATTCATTTGAGACAGACGGAGCTGGATGGTTGATTTTTGTTATACATCCTCAATATGGCGAATATACCAATCCAGCTAACACAATTGATAGAAAAGATGAGGTCAGACAATTGTTGCAGTATATTAAGGATAAGGATATTCCAGTATTAACCGTAAATCAAGCCTTCGAATATTACAAAAACCAAACGATAGGAAACAAAGGGGTTGATGGAAAATATTATAAAAGAAATATTTTAGGTGATTACGAAGGCGATTTGTTTAGTTTGTAATAAAGGCTTCTAGAAGTCATATTAAACCCAACAGCTTTTATAATTAGAGTCTTAAGATTAAGCAGGTTTTTACACCTGCTTAATTTAATTATTAGTCAATTTTCATTATTCAAAATTTGCCTGCATCTTCATCACCATTTCCATCTTAGTGTCTTCATCTAAGTGAGCATACCTTTGGGTCGTTTCAATTTTGGAATGACCCATTATTTCTTTTAATGCGAATATATCACCAACCGAAGTGATGAATAAGTAGCCGAAAGTATGTCGACCAACATGTGAAGTCAATCGTTTTTTGATACTAGCTATTTGAGCGATATCTTTTAATGTTCGATTATATTCTTGTTGAGTAGGTAATTCGAAAAGTTTGCCTTTCAATGTTTCCCGAATAAGATTTTGCGCCATTGGTGTTATAGGTACACATATTTTCTTAGGTCTACGATCTTTGTTTTTCGCCATGGTAAACGACAGAAAATTTTCGCTGAGCATCCACGAATTCTCTGCTGCATAGATATCGGATATTCTTAATGATGTAAAGCAAGAGAATAAGAATGCACGAAGTACATTGCGTTCGATATCAGTCATGCTCCGCCGTGGTTCTATATTTCCCTCATATAGCTCTATCAGTCGACTTACCTCAGCCTTATTCAAGTAGGTGATAGGTTGCTCAATATAGATATTACTATAAGTGAGTACAGCTGGATCTACGTGTATAGTCGCTTCTTCATTCGCATGATGGAGTAGGGCTTTGAGTTCTTTTATGCGCCCCCATATGGTATTGTAAGCATTTCCTTTTGCTTTCAGAAACGATTTGAATCCATCCATCCACTTTTTGTCTAAGTCATAAAAGCATGCAAGTTCATCGTACTGCTCTATTCGCTTAGCTAATGATCCGTAGTGTTTCCATGTTTGATGACTTATCATCTTCTTGTTGTAGAGTTCATCGCGCTTCATCTGAATGAAAGCAAGTACAGATTTATTACTATCTGCAAATATCAGCTCTCTTTTTAATGATTTGACATCGAGATTGCGTCCTGCCAAGCGAAACATTTTCGCTATTTCATTGATTTTAGCGCGCATAGTCATGATAATCATGTTGTAATCATTGACATCTAGATCATTACGATGACGAGGGAGAAGGGTGGAGTTTTTTAGGTCAATCTTATCATTTGGCCATTCGAGATTCAGCGGCAGGTATTCGCGTTCTACTCTACCTGGCTGGCTGATATAAATTTGAAGATTGAGGGAAGAATAACCATTCTTTTTGACACGATTCTTCCACACATGTAGTTTGGTGGCGAACTTAAACATTGGTTCGGGATTGTTAGATAATACCATAGCGTAAGATGTATGGATTGTCATGTCTACACAATGTCTGCAAATTCATGCTCCATACATCTTTCGCAATTAGCTACTCACCCCGTGTCAAAGGTTGATTTATAGTGTTTTATAGTTTTGTTGTCATTCGCTCGGAATTGACAAAAATTTACTAAGTGCCCGCGAAGGGAGTCGAACCCATAGCTGCAGAACCGGAATCTGATATTTTATCCATTAAACTACGCGGGCAGTACGCAAATTTAAAACTTTAAACGAATACTACAATTTTCTTTTTAGTGATGCTCATGATTTTCTACAAGATGCACTTCAAAGTTTAAAAGTAAATCATTTGCTCCCGTAAATTTATTGTAATTCGTGTTATTCCAATCTAAAGATGTTATTTTATCTTTTACACCATTATTGAGGTGGCGCATAATATATTGCCACGTACTTTTGTTGCTAGGTTTTAAAATTTTGATATAAGCTTTGACACCAACCTGATCGTCTCCGTATGTGAATGAAACCGCTTCAGAAGGGGTACCCAACAAAAATGCTTGATGTGTAGAAGCACGAGTCAGAAAGCTTTGTTGTGATTCTCTACCTAGAAAATCAGTTGATTTCAAATCCATTTGATAGGTGTGACCTACTGCTAAATCTACGTGTGCGCCAATTTCTGGAGCTAATTGTGTTCCAGTAAATTTAACTATTTGTGGATCTTCATCTGTGTCTATGATATATTGGGTTTGACCATCAACAATATTTTCCTCTACCGGTGTAAAGATTAAGGTAGCCGTACTTAATTCTTCTTGATCAATTTCTAAAATAGGTTCATCTTTTGAACAGCTTGTTAAAAATAGTACGGATAATAAAAATAGTATGTTTTTCATGATTTATTAGTTTAAAAGGTGAATTGTAATTTAACTGCGATATTACGACCCTGTGCATGGCTGTAATAGCGCATACGATCTAAATAATCTCTATACTTGGTGTTGAATAAGTTGTCGATTTGAAAAATAACATTTGCGGCAGATTTTTCTGTCGAAAATAATTTAGTATGTGCTGTAAGATCGACAACTTGATATCCAGCTGGAGGTGCAGCAAAATCTGAATCTAGTTCGTATCTTTTTTGACTTGCAACGTACTGATGCTTTAACTTTATGTAACTGTTAGTTGCTTGTTGGTCTGTTAATTGCAAAGTCAATTGGTGCATAAATCTAAATGCTGGAATATAAGGAAGATAACGATCCTGCGAGATGTCTTTAGCTTGAATCCATGAAGCACTTATTAAATAACCCAATTTGTTTATTGGCTCCCAATTAAGTTGAGCATCAAGTCCGTAGAATAACGCGTTTGTTTGCTTATATAGAAATACGGGATATGTACCTCTAATCGTTTGTTTTACTGAATCTATAGCCGGATTACTATAGATATAATTGTCTATTAATTGTGTGTAAATATCGAGTTTGAAATCTATTTTCTCATATTTAGCTTCTAGACTGTTCATCCATTTTAAACCACGCTCAGCGCGAAGATTATGATTTCCGATTTCATATGTTCCTGTGCCGTGATGAATACCATCAGCATACAGCTCGTTCGCATTTGGTGCACGCCATGCTAATGAGGCATTGGATTTAAATTGAATAACTGAATTTATCGGCTGGCTGATTCCAATTGCTCCTGAAACGTTATGAAAATGTTTTGTTTCTTGAAGTAAATATGTATTTACAATACCGGCATCACTTACTGAAGTATGGTCATAACGATATCCAGCAACATCGAAGTATCTATAATCATAACGCGCACCGTACTCAAAAATAGTACTTCCAAGCTGATGACGATTTTTTATGAATAGTCCAGTATTATAGTTGTCAAAATTTGGTATTAATGGGGTAGTACCTGTTCCAGCTATGTTATTATTTACTTGCAACGAACCAGAGAAACCTAACTGTGCTCCGTAAGCATGATATATAGCTTCAATCTGTTGTGTGTGTAAATCTAAATTTGCCATTGGTGTATCATCAGATGCTACTCGTCTCAAATCAAATTCTTTACGACCATTACGTTGATAACTATATGTGAATTCTAACTTTTTACCTTCCGAATACTCTTTGGTAGCGCTAATCTTAGCCATTTGATGGTTTACTTGCTGGCGCGGTGATTGGATAGTATACGTGAAGTCATAATCTTCGAAAGGTTCATCGCTACCAATTCTTGCGAGTATGTCATCTACAGAACCTATATGAGCTCCTGCAAATAGACCTATTTTGGTAGTAAATTGAGATAACCTTAAGTCTAAGTTCCATTGGCCGATAGTATAGCCTAATTGGAAATTACTATGTAACTCTTCTTTACCTGTATTCCCCAAATAGTACGATGGTGTTTTAAGATTTCCAGCTTTGCCTGCAGTGATACTCCAACGGTATTTAAATTTATTTCTAGTACCTTCTAATATAGCGTTCATTACGCCACCTCGGCCGTTAGAATTACCAATGACATTTATTTGTCCAGCCAATTTCTCTTCCGAAATTGGATTAGGTTCCAATTTGACAATTCCTCCCATAGCTTCAGCACCGTATCGCACAGCATCTGCATTTTTGATGACTGACACTTGTTGGAAAAAGAATGGATCTATTTCTGGTGCATGATCATTGCCCCACTGTTGGCTTTCATGTTTTACGCCATTATTAAGCATGATTATACGCGATCCATATAATCCGTTAATGATAGGTTTGCTAATATTAGTGCCAGTTTTTAAAATTGCAACACCAGGAATTTGTGCCAATTGATGTGCTAAATCTTTTCCCATACTCTCACGAAGTTCTGGTTGGCTGACTTGCCAAGTAGTACGTGAGTCGATGGCTCGTTTTGAAGATTTAACTTGCACTTCATCAATCTCGACATTTTTAGTAGTGTCCATCGAGCCAACTTGAGTCTGCGCAAACAAATTATTACCTATCATATGATGCATTGTGTCATTCGCTAATAGCGGGGTAGCAGCAAAGGGAAATGCAAAGATCATACTACCAAGGATACTTAATCCAGTATAGTTCATCTAAAAAAATTAGAATTGAATTTAAAAAGTGTATTGAAAAAAAAGTGGAGTTAAGCAAACATTGGGGGATCCTTGTTTGTGCTTTGATGGATGTAATTTTGAGTTTGGTGACTATTATAACCCTGAAAATCTGCTCCAATCTCAAAAGAAATAGGCAGAGGTATGTAGTCTTGATTTGCGATTTCAGCAATCTGGGGCACATACAAAAAATAACAAAGATCACATGAAGCGTCTGCATCATGTGTGCTATGTTCGTGATGATGTCCAGATTCGCAATGTTCAAGTGTATGCACATGGCTATACACACTAATATTCACTAATGAATATAGCATGATATATAATATAGGCAGAAATTGTCTAACCATTTGCATAATACAAAGGTATTGTTAATGCATCAATGTTGCAAACTAAAATATACTTAGTTGCATTATTATGACCTCGGATGGTATTGCATAATTATGGATTGTAAGTAGTCTTTGTCTATATGGGTATATATTTCCGTAGTGATGATACTTTCGTGACCAAGCATATCTTGTACAGCACGTAGATCAGCTCCACCTTCTACTAAATGTGATGCAAAACTATGTCTGAATGTATGTGGACTGACTTGTTTAGTAAGTCCGGCTTTTTTTACTAGGTCTTTAATGATTGTAAATATCATTACACGTGATAGTGGAGCTCCTCTTCGATTGAGAAAGACGAAGTCCTCCATTCCAGGCTTAATATCAATTAGATTTCGATTATTTTCAAGGTATATTTTGAGGTATTTCTTAGCTTGACTTCCAATCGGGATTAGTCTTTCTTTACTACCTTTTCCCTCTACTTTAATGAAGTCTACTTCTAAAAATAAATTAGAAAGCTTTAGATTGACGAGTTCTGAAACACGCAGTCCACAACCATAAAGTACTTCTAATATAGCTTTATTTCGAGTACCTTCGGTTTTAGACAAATCTATTGCATACATCAATGCATCAATTTCTTGAATATTGAGTACATCTGGTATTTTTCTTGTTAGTCTAGGTGTTTCTATGAGTTCGGCGGGATTATCCTCCAAATCGTATTCTAACACAAGAAAATTGAAGAATGCTTTCAACCCTGATATCAACCTGGCTTGAGAGTATGGTGAAATATAGAAGCTGCCCATCCAAAATAAAAAGTCTTGGATATGTTGAGGTGTCAATTTGGTCCAGTCAAGATCATGATCTACGGCAAAGACATGAATTTTATGTACATCGTTTAGATATGCT
Organism: Sphingobacterium sp.; assembly: GCA_045629405.1. Lineage (GTDB taxonomy): Bacteria > Bacteroidota > Bacteroidia > Sphingobacteriales > Sphingobacteriaceae > Sphingobacterium. The sequence goes on from JAZQRD010000019.1 coordinate 6,089, forward strand.
TTTATGGAATTTTCAGAAAGATTCCTTTCAAATTCAAGGTATCTTTTAAAATCTTTTAGTACACTTATCCATTCCATAGCTTCGCTTCATTTTAATTAATTCATTTCAAAAAACCTTATTTCAAGAATTTTTCTATATTTTTATACGAAAAATAAACACGCTAAATTAATGAAATTTTTAAAACCTCTAGCAATAGCATTTTTACTACCTGCTACATTTGCAACAGTAGATGCTAAACCAAATTTTTCATCTAGCTTACAAGCGGACGCAAAAATTATATTAGCACAAGATACATTAAAATGGGATGCTAAATTACCATTTGATAATACTGTGTTGGTAGGTCAGTTGAAAAATGGCTTCAAATATTACATTCGTCGTAATGTAGAACCTGAGAAAAGGGTGACTATGAATTTAGGTGTTAAGGTGGGTTCTATTTTAGAAACTGAAGAAGAGCTTGGACTTGCACATTTCCTAGAGCATATGAACTTCAACGGTTTGAAGCATTTTCCGAAAAATGATTTAGTCAATTATTTACAGAATGCTGGTGTAAGATTTGGTTCGGATTTAAATGCCTACACGGGTTTCGATCAGACTGTTTATCAATTACCTATTCCATCGGACGATCCACAATTATTAAAAAATGGTCTTCAAGTAATGCGTGATTGGGCACAAGATGCGTTATTAGATGAAAAAGAAATAGATAAAGAAAGAGGTATTGTTCTTGAAGAAATGCGTGGTAGCCGTGGAGCAAATCAGCGAATGCAGGATAAATATTTACCTATTTTGTTAAACGGATCACGATTCGCAAACAGATTGCCAATAGGCACGGAGGAAATAGTGACTAACTTTAAGCCGGAAGTTATTAGAGAATTTCACAAACGTTGGTATAGACCAGATTTACAATCAATTATTATTGTTGGTGATATAGATGTGAAGGAAATGGAGAACGAAGTAAAACGTTTGTTCTCTGATATGTCTGTACCTACTAAAATAGTAGAACGTAAGGAATACAAAGTTGAATTGATTAATAAAAATCAATTTATATCTGTGACGGATCCAGAAATGCCTTCAACGATCGGTCAAATATTAATTAAGCATCCTAGTTCTAAGCTTGAGACTGTAGGGGATATGCGCCAACTTATTATGAAGAACATTTATAATTCGTTGATTAATGCAAGACTTCGTGAGGTAGCACAGCAACCTAATTCACCATTTATACAGGCAAGTGTTAGTATTTCTGAACTTTTTGGTGGACTTGAAAATTTGGGTGCTTATTTCGTAGCTAAACCCGGTAAGTTCGAAGATGGTATGAAGGCTGTAGTTCGTGAATTAGAGCGTGCAAAGAAATTTGGTTTTACAGAAACTGAATTTCAACGTGCTATCACATCTATAGCTAAAAATAATGAGACAAGTTATACAGAGCGCGATAAACGCAAGTCTGATGCGTTTGTTAACACTTATCTGAATCATTTCTTAGAAGGCAAGCCTGCCCTAAGCAGTGAAGATCAATATGCAATTACAAAACAATTATTGCCAACAATTGCTAGACAAGAAGTTGAAACTATAGGAAGCAAGTATTATGTAGATAACAACCGTGACGTGATTGTGATTGCTCCTGAAAAAGATAAAGAGACACTACCTACTGAAGATGTCGTAAACAGATGGTTTAGTGAGGTTGGCTCAGAAGAAATTACAGCTTATGAGGATTTAGTTTCTGATCTTCCAATCTTATCTAAACAACCTATTAAAGGTAAAGTAGAGTCAGCAAAAGAAATCGCTGGTATTGGTACTAAAGAATTAATATTAAGCAATGGTGTAAAGGTGTTATTAAAGCCTACAACATTTAAGAATGATCAAATTTTGATTTCTGCGACAAGTCCAGGTGGTACATCTCTATATAGCGATGCGGATTATATGTCGGCTTCAAATGCAGCTTCTTTCGTAAATGCATCGGGCGTAGGTCAACTTAATACAGTGGAATTGCGTAAGCAATTGACAGGTAAAAATGCGAATGTTAGTACGTTCATCAATGAGCGCAATGAAGGGTTAAGTGCATCTTCAGATAAAGAAGGTTTGAAAACTGCTTTTGAACTAATTTACGCGTACTTTGTAGAGCCTAGACTTGATAGCGATATCTTTGAAAGTTTGATCACCCGTACACTTTCATCGATGGAGAATCGTGAAGACGATCCTAACTTTGTATATTCTAGTGCAATGATGAAAACGTTGTATAACGATAATATCCGCAGAAGTATTCCATCACCCGAATTGGTAAAAACAATTAACCGTGATCGTGCATTAGCGATATACAAAGAGCGTTTTGCAGATGCATCTGATTTCACATTTACTATAGTTGGTTCATTTAAAGAAGATGAAATCAAGCCATATCTTGAGCAATATATAGCGGCATTACCAAGTCTAAAGAGAAATGAATCTGCACAAAATCTTGGTATATTAGAGCCATATAAAGGTGTTGATACGATTGTTAAAAAGGGTAAGGAAGCCAAAGCACAGGTTCAGCTTGCATATTATGGAGACTATGATTATAATAAGAAAGAAAATTTAAACTTCTCTGCCTTAGAAAGTATTCTTACCATAAAACTAATAGAGCGTTTACGTGAAGATGAGAGTGGTGTATATGGTACTGGTGCAAGGGGATCTATGTCTAAATATCCAACTGGACGATATAGTTTCCGAATTGGTTTCGGAACGAGCGTGGATAAGTATGAATCCTTGATCAATTCTGCTGTTGAGGAAATTAATAAAATCAAGGAAAATGGGCCTTCAAAAGTTGATTTGGATAAATTTGTTATTGAGCAAAAGCGCCAATTAGAATTACAACTTAAGGAAAATGGTTTCTGGTTAGGACA
>JAZQRD010000020.1:0-45104 GCA_045629405.1 Sphingobacterium sp.
GGGTCTCCATAGATTTGGCTATTGTATCGCAAATTTCCTTCACGACCAGATCCTGTCCCCCCCATGTTGTTCGTATTGGCGGTGATACCAAATCTTTCTGTTTGATTGAATTTGGCAGCAAATAAATTAGCAGCATATAAATCACTACTACCATACATGGCTTCCACGTTGCCGAAGAGACCTTTTCGAGCTTCTTCTTTCAATACTACATTTACCGTTTGGATGCGAACACCATCGTCTATGCCTGTCAATTCAGCTTCTTCTGATTTACGTTCGTAGACTTGTACTTTGTCTACTGCATCTGCACGTACATTGCGTATAGCGATTTTGGGATCATAGCCAAAGAACTCTTGGCCATCTATTAATACTTTAGAAACAGATTTTCCATGTGCAGTGATATCTCCAGACCCAGATACAGATAGTCCAGGCAATCTTCGTAATAGGTCTTCAAGTTTTGCATTTTTTTCTGTTTCAAAACTGGCCGCATTGTATTCAATAGTGTCTCCTTTGATACGCATTGGTAGTCTTTGTTGAACAATGACCTCTTCTATAAGATTAGCTTGTGAATTTATCTGGATGGGCGGTAAGGTGGTGTTTTTGTCAACTTTTAGAGCTTGACTGTATAATTCAAATTTAGGATAAGACACGATCAAGATATATTCCTGATTAATTACCTTTTTGAAATTAAAATTTCCATCCTCATCAGCTCGTGTGAAATGTTGCAAAATTGAATCCTGATTCAATAATACAATTGTCGCATTAGTTAATGGTTTGAGCTCTGCCTTGTCCAAGATTCGTCCTGATAGGGATGATTGCGCCCATGTGAACTGACAAAGAAGTATGAAATATAGTAAAAGAACAATTCTTTTCATGTATGTTTTATAGTTAACGTTTAAAGGTAGTCAGAAGAAGTATTAATAAGTGTTAAATAAAATGCAACTTTACGGTGACATAATTGTCTTTTCAAATAGTTTCTTTTGATAAATTATAATAATTCTAATATGACATTTGAAGCATACATATCTTATTTTGATAGTATAATTAAAGAACCTGAAAAGTTCGTTCTGTATAAAGATCCAGAATACCTAATGTATACAAAGCTTAATTGGTCTAGAACAAAGCGTTGGATCAAAAAGTTTGTTCCAAGTGATGAAGTTAAATGTGTAGTTGAGGGTATAAAAACGCCACAAAAGTGGATTATCATTACGGAGCCATGGTGTGGCGATGCTGCACATTCTGTACCACAACTAGCAGCTATTAGTAAGTTAAACCCATTAATAGATTTAGACATTCAACTTCGTGACGAAGAACCTTTTTTGATAAATAAGTATTTGACAAATGGGGGTAAGTCTATTCCTATATTGGTTATTCGTGATGATAATAATAATGATTTAGCAATATGGGGCCCTCGTCCAATGGATGCTCAGTCGTTATTTTTAAGCTTAAAAGCAGAGGATAAGAACTTCGATGAAATTAAGGAGGCTATTCAAAATTGGTATAATGAAGATAAAGGTGTCAAGCTCTCTCAAGAAATAATTAATCTCATACGCAATTTTAAATAGTTCATGCATATCGAAAATTTAAGAGATTATTGCTTAGCTAAGCGTGGTGTGACCGAAGAAATGCCATTTGGTCCAGCAACTTTAGTATTTAAAGTTGGAGGTAAAATTTTCTTGTTGACAAATCTTGATACAGTGATTGATCTTCGAATGAATCTTAAGTGTGATCCTGCTTATGCGTTAGAATTACGTGAAACATATATGGATACAGTAATTCCAGGCTATCATATGAATAAGAAACATTGGAATACTGTATATGCTAACAGGGAGTTGTCAGATGATTTTCTTTATACAATGATTGATGAAAGTTATGCTTTAGTATATAGGTCATTACCAAAGTCTATCCAAGATAAATTAGTTAGTAGTTTATTCTTATCTTGATTATTTAACGAAATGGGCCATTCATATGAATGGCCCATTTCGTTAAATGTATACTTAATATAGTAAGAAAATTACATTTTTAATCCAATCTCACGTAGTCTTTCATCTAAGTATTGCCCTGCAGTGTAATCTTCATATGCTTTAGGATACTGCTCCGAAATACATGATTCAAGACTTGCTAAGCTCATAGAAGACTTAGGATGTAAGAAAAATGGAATTGAAAAACGAGAAGTACCCATTTTTTCACGAGGAGGATTTACTACACGATGTGTGGTAGACTTTAATTTATTATTTGTTAATCGTTGAAGCATATCTCCCACATTGATTACGATATCTTCGCCTTTGGCTTTGATAGGAAACCATTCTCCATCTTTAGTTAATACTTCTAACCCATCTGCAGAAGCACCTATTAATAAGGTGATCAAGTTAATGTCCTCATGTGCTCCAGCACGAACGGCGTCGGGAGCAAGAGCATCAGGATCCGTGATTGGGAAGTAATGAATAGCACGTAAAATAGAATTACCATTGATCACATATTGTTCGAAATAATGCTCGTCTAATTCTAGATAAGTCGCGATTGCTTTCAATAGGTTGCGTCCAGCATCTTCTAATTTTTTGTAGATTTCAGCAGTAATCTCATTGAATCTAGGCAGCTCTTCTACAGTAGGGTTATCTGGGAAATCTGCTTTCGAATATTCTTCGCCAACTATAGTCTGTCCACGTTGCCAGAATTCTTTTAAATCAGGTACTTTTGAATCTTTAGCCTTTTCTCTTCCTTTACTCGTATAGCCACGCTGACCAGCTAGCTCAGGGAATTCGTATTTATCTTTTACCTCTTGAGGTAATTGGAAGAATGCAGGAACGACTTGGTACAGCTCTTCGATTAATTCAGGGCTAAGACCATGATTACCAATCGTGACAAAACCTGTCTCGTTAAAAGCCTTGCCTAAATCTTGGATGAATTGAGTTCGTTGCTCAGCAGTTCCTTGCGTAAAATGCTGCAAGTCCAATCTTGGAATATTTACTAATGACATATGCTATTTATTATTATGCATTACAAAGTTAATAGATTATCAACATGAATAATGTTATGTGTGTTAAAAAAAAAGATATAAATTGCTTTAAGATATTGATTAATAGTATTTAAAAGTTTTCCACATTTTATTTTCTTTCATGCATTTTATATCATTTATTGTATGCTGTGAGTGAGAGTTCGCCAAAGATTTATTCATTATCATGATTGATGTGAATTTCTGATAAGTCTATCTAGTGTAAGAAACAGATTTTTTATACTGATGAATCATGTAAGTATCCACATTAGAATTATATATTTATACACTTACATATTGTGAAGTTCTGATTTAGAACAATTTCTCAAGCTAATAGTTTTTATAATAATGAAAAGACTATTTAGTAGGAATAAAATTTTCAATAATTGAAGTACTTTATCTAACATAGATGTAATTTAATGATCAGAACAGCATATGATGCAATAATAGTAGGGTCTGGACCTAATGGATTTGCTGCAGCTATAACCTTGCAGCAACAAGGCCTTTCTACGCTACTTATTGAAGGTGCAAGCACTGTTGGAGGAGGGATGCGAACGAAAGAATTAATGATGTCTGGATATAGACACGATGTTTGCTCAGCTATTCATCCGATGGCTTTAGCCTCACCATTTATGCAATCTATTCCTTTGTCAGCTTTTGGTTTAACATTTAAACATGCCAAATATGAAGCAGCACACCCACTATTGCATGCGCAAGGGGCTGTATTGCATCGTGATCTCAAATTGATGCTAGACGAATTAGGAGAAGATTCCTCTTTTTATCAGTCATTAATTCAACCATTGGTGGATGGGTGGGACGAGCTCGCGAAGCAAATATTAGGGCCTTTGCGCATGCCTGAAAGTCCAGTGTCAATGGCACGATTTGGTATCACGGCTATTCAATCTGCGTCCCGAGTCGCTGAAAAATTCAAATCTAGCAAAGCTCGAGCGTTATGGGCAGGAATGGCAGCTCATGGTATTCAACCACTTGAAAAATCTACTACTGCGGCAGTAGCAATGGTATTGCTTGCTGTCGGACATAAATACGGTTGGGCTATACCAATGGGCGGGTCACAATCTATAGCTTCTGCTATGTGGAGATATTATGAATCTATTGGTGGGACTATACAAACGGATTATTGGGTTACGGATATTGGCGCCTTACCGAGTCACAAATGTTTACTATTAGATTTGACGCCAAATCAAATTATTTCCTTGAAGGGATTAAATTTGAGTGCGGGCTACACTAAGCAGTTGCAGAGATATAAACAGGGTATGGGGGTATTTAAGATAGACTGGGCGCTGTCAGATATCACTCCGTTTACAGACAAACGGGCAAGAGAGGCATCGACAGTTCATTTGGGAAATACTTTTGAAAATATTGCGTTAGGAGAGAAGTTGACACAGCAGGGGCAGATGTATGATAAGCCTTATATTCTTTTTACGCAACCATCTGTGTACGATCCAAGTAGAGCTCCTAAGGATAAGCACGTCGGTTGGGCATATTGTCATGTACCGAATGGTTCAAATTTAGACTATACTTCTATTATAGAAAAACAGATGGAACTGTATGCTCCTGGCTTTAAAGACACAATTATAGATAGACATACCTTTACTGCTCAACAAATGGAACAATACAATCCTAACTATGTAGGAGGAGATATCAATGGTGGATTGATGGATATTTTTCAATTGTACACAAGACCTACATTGTCATTGACACCTTACAGAACTTCTAACAAGGGAGTTTATATTTGTTCATCATCAACTCCCCCAGGAGGAGGTGTTCACGGCATGTGCGGGTATCATGCCGCACGTACAGCATTAAAAGATATCTTTCAATAATAATAGACACTATGAAAAAAATAATATTAGCAGGAGGTACAGGTAATTTAGGTCAATTGTTAGCGACTGAATTTAATGAGCATGGTTATCAAGTAATATTATTAACTCGTAATAAAGAGCTGAAATCTACTGATAAATATTTGAGCGTATATTGGGACGGCCTTCAGTTAGGCAAATGGACTACATATCTAGAAAATGCTGATGCAGTGATTAATCTATCAGGGAAAAGCATTCAATGTCGCTATACTGAGAAGAATAAAAAATTACTTATCGACTCCCGTATTGAGCCAACCTATATATTAGGTAAAGCGATACAGATGTCGAAGCAGGCTCCTCGACTTTGGATTAATTTTTCGGGAGTGTCGATATTTGAGAATAAACCACCTTTTCATACTGAAGAATCTTTGGAATATGCAGATACTTTCCTTGCTAAGTTATCGCAAATATGGGAGAAGACTTTCTGGGAGGCAGATACTGAGCAGACTAAAAAAGTGTGCCTACGTGTAAGTCCTGTATTATCAAAGAAGTTTGGAATGTTAAAGGAATTGTATCCATTAGCTAAATTAGGTCTTGCGGGCACTGTAGGTAATGGGCAACAGTATATTTCTTGGATTCATCAGACAGACTTTACGCGATTGGTATGGTGGATAATTCAGCAGCAGGAGCTTCACCATACGTATCATGCCTGTGCGCCTGAAGCCTTTACTAATAAAGATTTTATGATGTCACTGCGTACTCAAGTTGGAGTGCCTTTAGGGTTGCCACTACCAGAATTTATGGCGCGAGTAGGAGCTTGGGTCAAGGGTGTAGAACCCAATCTTTTATTAGATTCTACAGCCGTAATTACTTCGCAGACTCTTAAGGATGGTTTTACGTTTCAATATCCTAGATTAGATTTTGCATTGAAAAATTTGCTAACTTAAACCGCATAAATTTTTCAACCTAAATTAATATGTCATTTATATCTAAAAAAGTAATTACAGAAGATTGGACAGTCGTGATTTTGGGGCTCGGCATAGTTCTACTAGCATTACTTAACGTAGTAATTCCAAAACCAACTTTCTCTTGGGATGACATGACCGTGCTTCAAGACAAAATATTTTCAATTAAAAATATCTATGCTATTCTTGCACAGTTTGCGACCACTTATTTAGCTGCCATTATTGGCTTTATATTGCTAGGTAGAAAACTGAAAGGTCTACTGTTGGTATTCCCAATATTATTTACCCTTACCCTCATCGCGCTTATATTAGCTGGTAATGCTGCTGTGAAAGAATTTAATCTCGAGGCTGTTATCTTCTCATTAGGAATAGGTTTAGTGATTAGCAACACGACAAATCTACCAAGTTGGTTCAAGGAAGCGTTGAGTACGGAGTTGTTCGTCAAAATAGGTTTAGTACTCTTAGGTACATCAGTAATATTTGGGGATATTCTTAAAGCAGGTTCTTTAGGACTAATCCAAGCTTTGGTTGTGGTTGTCTCTGTATGGTATTTTGCATTTTGGCTATGTAAGAAGATGAAGATTGATAAAGAGATGTCATTAATGCTAGCATCTGCAGTGTCTATATGTGGTGTGTCTGCTGCTATTGCAACTTCAGGAGCTATTAAAGGTGATAGTAAAAAGCTATCTTATATCATTTCATTGGTATTGATCACTGCCATACCTATGATGATTTTTATGCCATTTATAGCTGAATGGTTAGGATTGTCGCAAGAAGTTACTGGTGCATGGCTAGGTGGTTCTATTGATACAACTGGAGCAGTCGTAGCGTCTGGATCTTTAGTAGGAGAGGAAGCTCTAAAAATAAGTACTATCGTCAAGTTTTCACAGAATGTGCTGTTGGGAATAGCTGCATTTTTTATTTCAATCTATTGGACATATTCTAAATCTTTGGATGAAAATATAAAGAATGAAAAGCCTACACTAAAAATCATTTGGGAGCGTTTTCCAAAATTTGTTATCGGTTTTATATTGGCATCATTGCTATTCTCATTTGTAGTATCAGCTGATACTGTTGATAATGTAAAAGATAGCCTTAAAAGTCTTCAGGGACTTTGGTTTGCTTTAGCTTTCACTTCAATTGGTTTGGAAACCAACTTCAAAGATTTATTTCAACATAATAATAAGAAACCTTTATATGCATTTCTAATTGCACAGTTCTTCAATATTATTGTAACATTGGTTATTGCTATGTTATTATTTAATTAGTGCATTTATATGGATTAACAGTCATTAATGATAATCCTTAATGCTCAATATGTAAGAAATTCCATAAGTATTTATGGAATTTCTTATTTTAAAGCATCCAATAAAATAATACGTAATCTATGAACGAGAAGGAGTTACTACAGAAATACAAGATCACCGGAGACATAGAGCTTTTGGGACGCTTGTATGCTCCTTATATGGCTTTGTTATATGGTGTGTGCTATAAGTACTTGCAAAATGTCGATCAAAGTAATGATGCAGTCATGCAGATATTCGAAGAAATAATAGCTAAACTTCGCAAGCATGAAGTCCAAAATTTTAAAAGTTGGCTATATGTATATGCAAAGAATTATTGTCTTATGCAGTTGCGTAAACAAAAGCGTAGCATACAATTGGATATCGAAGACTATATGTTCGAAAGTGAAGCAAAGCTTCAAGATACGGCAGATAGATGGGAGGATGAAGACTTCGAAAAACTAGAAGGTTGTATAAATCGTCTTAATAGCGAACAACAATTATGTGTTCGTCTATTTTATTTACAGCAAAAATGCTATAAAGATATAACAGAAATAACGGGATACGATTTAAATAAAGTAAAGAGTGCGATTCAAAATGGAAAGCGTAATTTGAAAATTTGCATGGAAAGTAAGCAGAATGGACAATAATTATCAACTATCACGTATACATAACTATGTCAATGGTTTGATGGCAAAGGAGGAAATGCATATACTCGAGCGAGAAGCATTGAACGATCCTTTCCTTCAAGATGCAATTGATGGGTACAAATTGCAAAATGGAGTAGATGTAAGACAGTTAAGTTTATTGCAACAGCAATTTGCAAAACGTTTAGAAGCTAAGAATGAAAGTAGACATGTGCAATTTTTCGGATGGCAGCGTCTGGCTATCGGTTTGACGGCTGCGATAATATTTGTGTCAGTCAGTATTCTTATGTTCATGCGTTATTTTCCACAACAATATCAGGAAGCCAAGCTTCAAGAGGTAAGTATCATGCCAGTTGAGATGGATATTCAGCAAGTCGGGGATGCATATCCTATTGATGGATGGGGAAATTTGAAATCAGCTATGCTATCATCTGAAGAAATTATACTTGGACAGCTTTCACATGATATTATTATTAAAGGAGAGATAGATGAAAATGGTCGCGCCATGAATATTAAATTAATAGGCGATACGGCGGATGGATTGTTAATCAAATACTACTTTATAAACCATGTCAAATGGCAGGGAAAGCGTTTGGATGTGGTTATTAAGGTTAAATAGCCATATTTACATCAAAAAATACCTATATATAGCTATTTTTTGATGTGTTTATAGGCAATATCTTTGTAGCATAGTCCTCAAAATTATATAGGTAGATGTTAATTTTTTAGTAGAGGAAATTTGAAGTTTATAAATGCCAGTTTCTAAGCTTCATGAAATAACAAAAAAGCTCTGAAATACTTTTCAGAGCTTTTTTGTTATTCTTCCCAACGAATTTTGGTTTCAATTGGCGAACGAACAGGTTCTCTAGGTTCTGCATTGTGATGACCTAAATAGAAAATTCCGATACACTTTTGATTTTCCTCTAATTGTAGAAAATCTCCCATATGGTTTATCAAACCTGGTGTAGCCCAATAGCCTCCAATGTTTAATGAGTGTGCAGCTAGCCAAATGTTTTGTACTGCGCATGAAGTTGCAGCTAACTCTTCCCATTCTGGAACATCGCCTGTGTAATTCACAATAATCGCAATAGCAACATTAGACATTGTAGCTTTTTTAGCCATGTTTAATTCAGTAGCTTCTGTGTATTTTTCTGTAGGAGTTACTGATTTATAAATTCTAGCTAACTCGTCAGCTAGTTTATTCAATCCTTCTTTGCGAAAAATCACAAAACGCCATGGTTGTGTACGCTTATGTGTGGGAGCGGCATTAGCTGCTTCTAAAATTGTCAGGATGTCTTCCTTAGTTACTTCTTGATCTGTAAAGCTGTTTTGATTAACAGTTCGTCTTGATTGTATTGATTCTAATACGATATTGCTCATTCTTTTTTATCTATGCTCTTGATGTTGGCGAATTTTGAATTTTTTCTAATTCAATATTTAATTCAGTGTCTGAATATACCTCAATAATTAATGTTTTCGTTTTATAGCCTGGAGCTTGAAATTTAATAATATGATTACCTTCAGGTAAAGAAATTTTATAAGTTCCTTTTTCATCTAATTGAATCGGGATTTCTTTACCTTTTATCGTAATCTTAGCTTCTCTAACTATTTCTGTATTTTTACTATCACGAACTACACCTTGTAATCTGATAGCTTCTTGTGCTGATGCCATGAAAATGACAGCAAACAACATTAAAAAAAAATTGCTTAACTTTCTCATAAATTAATATTTTAATATAAAGTTAAGCAATTCAATCTTTAAATTGTTTTTGTAGACCAAATATTGCTGATGTATAAAATAGTACGAACTGCTTTTTCCATATCTTGTACTGAAACCCATTCCATCTTGCCATGAAATGCATGTCCTCCTGCAAAGACATTCGGACAAGGTAATCCCATAAATGACAACCTAGAACCATCTGTTCCACCACGTATACTGCGTCTCTCTGCTTGCATTCCAGCAAGTTCGATAGCTTGAAGACCAATTTCCATAATCATAGGATGCTTGTCTAACACTTCTTTCATGTTGCGGTATTGTTCTTTTATCTCTAACGAATAACTACTTCCAGGATATTGTGCTATTACATATTTAATTACATTCTCCAAAATTGCCTCGTGCTCAGCCAATTTGATAGTATCATGATCACGAACGATAAAGTTTATAGAAGCTTGTTCTATAGCTCCAGAGATAGTAGTTGGATGAATAAAACCTTGTTTTCCAGAAGTACTTTCCGGAGTCAAATGGTCTTTTGGTAAATTTTCAATGATTTGTGCAGCAATTTTGATAGCTGATTGCATTTTGTTCTTTGCAAAACCAGGGTGTACAGATATACCATTAATTATAAGTGTAGCACCATCTGCTGAAAATGTTTCATCCTCTATCGTACCTGCTTTTTCACCATCCATTGTGTAGGCATACTGGGCACCTACTTTATCTAGATTTACAAAATCTACTCCACGGCCGATCTCTTCATCAGGAGTAAATAGTATTTTAATATCCCCATGTTTGATCTCGGGATTATTCACTAGTATTCTTGCAGCCTCCATGATTTCTGCAACACCAGCTTTATCATCTGCTCCTAAGAGTGTGGTACCTGATGCAGTGATGATATCGTGGCCTATTTGGTTGGCTAGATCTGGGTGTTCATTGTACTTGATGACAACTGATTCGTCATCTGGTAGCATAATATCTTGTCCTTGATAATCTGTATGTACAATTGGTTTTACATTAGTACCAGAGCAATCTGGTGATGTGTCCACATGCGAACAAAAACAGATCACAGGTACTTGATGTTCTACATTTGATGGTATAGTAGCATATACATACCCATTATCATCAAGTTGCGCGTCATGTACACCCATATCCAACAATTCTTGAACCAAGATGCGGCTTAGATTAAGTTGTTTAGAAGTAGATGGAAAAGTTATCGAATTAGGATCTGATTGTGTATCAATCTGTACGTAACGAATAAATTTTTCGGCGACCTCAAAATTATTTATATTATCAATAATTGTATTTTTCATGATGTATTAATTTACTGGATGCAATTACAAATTTAGGAAAGTATCAGCTGTAGTTATAGCATAATAAAAAAAAGGCGAGGAGATCTCGCCTTTTTACTGAAGTTTATTTTTGCTTATCTGCCCAACCGAATACTTTATCCAGGATATTTGTATTTCTTGAACCAGCGATATTTTGTCTGATTTTAAGTTCTTCTTCTGCTACTTTAAAGAATAATCCATCTATTGCTTTTTGTGTGACATAGGCATTTAGATCTGTTTGTACTTTATTGTTCGCTATAGGAAGAGCATTATATGCTGAGGTCAACTGCGACCAATAATTACTTACATTATTTTGTCCTAATGCTTTGTCTACAATAGGGCTAAATTTTGAAGTCAATGTAGCACTTGTAGTTCTTTTAAAATAATCTGTAGCAGCATCTTGTTTGCTACCGATTAATATATTAAAAGCATCTGTGACAGTCATCTGTGATAAAGAGTTTACAAATACAGGTGCAGCTTCTTTCACAGCAGATTCGGCAGCTCTATTCAAAGATTGAATAAACTTATCGCAAAGACTGCCCATGCCTACAGAGCGCAAGGCCTTCTCTACGCGCTGTGCTTCTTCGGGCATTAATATTTTAACTGCAGCATTACCTAGAAAACCATCTTTTACAGATAGATTGTTGATACTATTGCTCAAACCATTACTCAATGCTTGTTTGATACCTGAAGCGGCTTCTTTCTGTGTGATACTACCTGTCGATGTAGAACCTACACTACCTGTTGTTCCAGTTGATTGCTGAGGTAAAGAATTTGCGATTTGGTTTACTGTCTCACAACCTGTGAATAAAGGAAGTGTTGCAATACTGAATGCGATTAATTTTAATGTATTCATTAAGGGTACAATTTTGTACAAAAGTACAAAATACTGCTAGTATAATTTTACCAAATTAATTCTGCATAAACGGGGTAGTGATCCGATGGGAATTTACCGAGATACGTATCTGTAAGTACACCGTATCTTTTTACTTTATAAGGTTTGGTGATAAATATATGATCAATGCGGGATTTTGGCTTTATGTTCTTACCCCAACTGTTGAAAGTAGAGTTTGGTTCATATACAATGCTCGCTAAGTCATAAGTGTCTTTAACTATTCCAGAGTTAGCTAAAGTAAAATAAGCTTCATTAGTCTCGTCAACGTTGAAATCTCCTGTTAGAATTAGAGGTAAATTTTTAGCCAATTCTTGAGCTTTAGCTAAGATTAATTTAGCACTTTCACGTCTAGCTTCCACACCAATATGGTCAAAATGTGTATTCATAAAAATGAATTTTTTCTTTGACTTGTTATCTCTAAAAATCCCCCATGTACAGACACGTGGTAGTGCAGCATCCCATCCTTTATTTGGTGTTTTTGTATCTGTATTTGATAACCAAAATGTACCAGACTCTAACATTTTAAAACGTGTAGTGTTGTAAAGTATAGGCGAGTATTCTCCTTTTTTATGACCATCATCGCGACCTACTCCGATATAAGCATACCCTGGTAATTGTGCAAGCATATCGTCTATTTGTACCTTGTAAGCTTCTTGAACTCCAAAAATGTCGAATTGATGAAATTTGATTAAATCATTGACTGCTTTTTTGCGATCGTCCCATAGATTTCCCTGATCTACATTGTTTTTCTGACGAATATTGAATGTTGCGACATGTAAGGTCTGCGCTATACTGCAAAAATAAGTACAGCAGATTAGCATGGATAATAAAATAGCTTTCATAGATTATTTATTTAATAATTGATGTAATAACTCTGGTTCATCTGTTGTGATATAGTCTATATTCTGTTGAATGAAATAGTGCATATCCTCTTGAGTATTGACAGTCCATACATTAGTTTTAAGTTTTAATGCTTTGGCTTCAGCTATCCATTCTGGATGTTTTTTAAGAATACCTACATTATAATCGAAACCTGTTAGTCGAGCGTCTTTTAGTTGTTGAGGAGTCTTGTCGCCATTTAAATAATGAACTTTAGCTTTTTTATCTAACTCACGAAATTTCAAGCATGCATCATAGCTGAAGGCAATGTATTCCGTGATTTTTTGCGCTTTAAGTTTTTTAATTAGATCAATTGTTAGTTCAACTGATTTAATCGTTCTGTCTTTGCCTAATTTATTTGTTTTCAATTCGTAAATCAGTTTTGTCTTCTTTTGTTTCATACCTTCTTTTATATACTCTTCAGCAGTAGGTATTTTTTCTCCATTGGGATGCTTGATTGCGAGAAGCTCTTCATAGGTGGATGTAGCTATGTCTAAGCCGTAATAATCCAGATCATGGTTTACAACTAATACATCATCTTTCGTGAGGTGAACGTCGAATTCAGTGCCCCATACTTGTTGGTCGATAGCAGCTTTTAGTGATGCTAAAGAATTTTGTGGTACATTATAATTTTTCCAAACGCCACGATGAGCTATGATTTGTGGAGATTGTGCCTGTACGACAAAGCATACAGCCATGAATGTCAGAATTGATAAAAGTTTTTTCATTTATGTAAATTGGTTAATTATTTTCCCTTAATATAAATAATATTTGAAACAGAACGCTCACCATCGTGATCAAAATTTTTATTGTCACTAGGATAATTGACCACGCCTTGTCGGTGTGGAGTATTTAAATATAATGTTGTACTACCACCTCCATCGAGATTCATAGCTTCACTACATCCAATCAACTTAAATAATTGGCTAAGTTCCAATAGGCTCATGCCTTGTGCTTTCGTATTTCTACCGTCCACAGTCAGCAATACTAATTTATTACCTTTTATCCCAATAGCAGTTCGTGGATGTCTATTATCGTTAAAGGCATTATTAGCCAGTGGAAGGATTTTGTTGTTAGCAACTAGATAAGGTCCAGCTTGTATGACGTTGTCGAATTCGTTTACGATATTTGTGTCACGAGTAAGTATTGTTCTATTTTTATCAAATGCAAAAAAGGCATCAGCACGTCCAGCCTTGCTAATGGAGTCGAAGTAGATGTGTTTATCTACTTTGAGGTAATCTACGGCGCCACCAGCTTTCATATTAAAAAAACCACCATTGATAGCTATCACAGCATTTCTTTCATTAGCTAATACCGATGTTTTGTGCAATTCATTTCTTAAGGCAGCTAATGCGATTCGCTTACGATGCTTTTTGAGATCTATTTCAACAAAATTTATTTCTTGACGTGATGAAAAAAGACCTTCAATATTAGCTTGATACCAGGTGATACCAGGTACAAGTGTGGTCTTCTTCCAAACAGCAGTTTTGAAAATCTTTTTGTCTAATTCGCTTACTTGAGCAGAGCTGCTCTGTACAGCAATTAAAAAGGCTATAATTAAAAAGGCAGTATTTATTTTCATAATACTGCCTAAATTAGAATTTTTATATTAATAAAGTGTTAACTTACTTTAAACCATTCCATTCGCTATAGAATTGTTGCAAATAAGACTCCATAAATTGATGTCTCTCAGCTGCTATTTTCTGCGCAGTAGCGGTATTCATCTTATCTTTTAATAGCAAAAGCTTTTCGTAAAAATGATTGATCGTTGGAGCTGTAGAATTCTTGTAGCTATCTTTATTCATGTTTTCTACCACAGGAACCTCAGGGTTATAGATCTCTCTATTCTTAAATCCACCATAGTTGAAAGCTCTAGCGATACCTATAGCACCAATCGCATCTAACCGATCTGCATCTTGCACTATTTCCAATTCTTTGGAGTGATAGTCGACCTGCCCCAGAGATGCTTTAAAAGACATATTTTGTATGATAAGCTGAACCTCTTTTACTATGCTTGGAGCAACATCTATACTATTCAAAAATTCACCTGCTATACGAGGACCTATTGTCTCATCACCATCGTGGAATTTGCTATCTGCAATGTCATGTAACAAGGCCGTCAGTTCACATACCAATCGATCTGCATTTTCAGTCTGCAAAATCAGCTTTGTATTATTCCACACACGTAGTATATGCCACCAGTCGTGCCCAGATTCAGCATGTTTCAGCCTTTCTTTTACAAATTGTACAGTCTTGTTAATGATATCTTGCATACTAGTTGTCTTTTGAGCCGTCGTATAATTCGAATTGTAATAATCTACAGTCTAATTTACCATTAAAGAACTCAAATCTACGAGAAGCTTTTAGACCTATCTTCTTAGCTAGATCAGGATTTCCTGTAAAAATATAACCACGGTAACCTTTGCATTGTTGTTTCAGAAAATCACCCATACGTTTGTACGTGATCTCTAGCTGCGTGTGGACACCTAATCGTTCTCCATATTCAGGGTTGAACATAATAACACCTGGTTGTTCTGGAATGGTTGTTTTTTCGAAATCGCATACTTCGAAATCTATCAAGTGCTCAACGCCTGCAGTGCGTGCATTCATCTTCGCTATTTCAATCGCTTGACCTGAAATATCTGAAGCTATGATCTGTGGAATGTTGTTTTTCTCTGTGATATCTTTTAGACGTCTTCTTTCGTCAAAGAATACTTCTTCATTGTAACCAATAAAGTGCATGAATGAATAGTTCATACGTTGAAGTCCAGGCATTCTTTTTTGCGCTATTAAAGCTGCTTCAATAGCCAGAGTACCCGAGCCACACATAGGGTTTACGAAAGGTGACTTACCGTCCCATTTTGTAGCTAATATAGTTGATGTAGCTAATGCTTCCAGCATTGGAGCTTTACCTGGATGTTTACGGTAGCCATGCTTGGCTAATGTCTCACCAGATGTATCAAGGAATATCTCTGCACGTTCTTCCATCCAGTGTAAGTGGATGACTGCTTGATTTAATTCAGGCCCTGAGTTTGGACGTACACCTTTTTTATCTTTAATACGATCTACGATAGCATCTTTCACCTTTACATTGGCGAATAATGGTGTCGTAATCGTTTCGTTATGAACATTGGATGTTACGGAGAAATAGCCATCGAAAGGGATAATATTTTCCCATTCAATTTTGATCAAGTGATCGTATAGTTCTTTAGCATCTCTAGCACGAAATGCTGCTAATTCATATAATACTTGACTTGCTGTGCGTAAGTTAAGGTTCAATTTAATGCATTCATTTACTGATGCATGTAATTCTACGCCCGTGTTGAATGCGCGTTTTATTTCAAAACCTAATGCACTAACTTCTTCTTGTAAGTAAGGTGACAATCTTTTATTACATGTCACGATTACTTTATTCGCTGTGTTGAAAACTTCCTTCATATTTATGCAAAGTTAATTAATCTATCACGCAAAAAATGTGTAATTTTACGGTTTATAATTTTTGCATATGGAAATCAGAGGTAAAGTTCACGAAATAGGTGCTATTCAGCAAGTTACTGAATCTTTCAAGAAAAGAGATATTATTGTTGCATACGCTGAAAACCCACAGTTTGTAGAGTACATTCGTTTTGAAGCTACTCAGGATAGAGTTAATATATTTGATAATCTTGCGGTTGGTGAAGAAGTAGAAGTATCTTTTAATCTTCGTGGTCGTCCTTGGACTAACAAAGAAGGTGTAACAACTTACTTTAATTCTTTGGTAGCTTGGAGAGTAACAAAGATTGCTAATACAGCAGCTGCATCAGCTCCTTCATACGCTGAAATGCCATCTCCTGTGGATATTTCTTCTTCAGGCGCTGATGACGATGATTTGCCATTCTAAGAAATATTTAATCATATTCTAATAAAAAGGGAGCTCTTATAAAGAATTCCCTTTTTTTGTGAAATTTAATTAGAAAAACAATTTGTATAAATATTAATTGTTTTTAAGGTAAAATATATTACTTTAGAATTAACAATATTGTTTTTTGTAAATTACATACTATAAGTTAGATATGGGTACAGTAGAAAATTTAATGATCCAGCGAGAAAACCCTGATAAGAAGCGTCTTGCAGATAAGAAGATTCGGATATTAAATTCTGTTTTTAATAATGACAATAGTTCGGTCAATGAACTAATGCGTGAATTGGACCTAAGTTTTCCTACTATAAATCCAATTCTTGTAGAATTATTGGATGAAAATTTACTAATACAAACAGAAAGAGGAGAGTCATTGAGCGGTAGGAAGCCTAATCTCTATCAGCTAAATCACGGTTTGTTTAAAGTTATTACTATCGAGATTGCTCAATTTTCAATTAAATTTTCTTGTGTCGATAACAATAAAAATATATGTGTGGAAACAGTTTCACACACTTTTCATCTTGTTAATAGTCCAGAAACCTTAGAAATCATAAGTAATCACTTGAATGAATTTATTGAAAGCAATGGAATTTTGATGGATGAAATTTCAGGAATAGCTATTGCAATGCCAGGTTTAATAGATCGAGATTTAAAGAAGAATTATACTTTCTTCAAAGATGGACAAGATAACCTTGTACAGACACTATCTATTCGTTGGAATAAAAAAACTATCATAGTCAATGATGTAAAGCTAGTAACCTACGCAGAACAAATATATGGTTCATTGAAACAAGTGAATGATGGCTTGACAATCATGATGGACTGGGGTTTGTCTCTTGGTATAGTAGGTAATGGTAAGATGTATATAGGCAAGAATGGATTTTCAGGAGAAATGGGGCATATTTCTTTTATTGAAGATGGTGAATTATGCTACTGCGGTAAACGTGGATGTCTTGAAACTGTTGCATCAGGTGTAGCACTTATCAATAGAGTCAAAAGAGACTTAGCGAATAATATCCCCACGCTACTAGCCAAAGAAGATAATAATGAATTATTGACTGAGAGGATTATTGAAGTAGCAATAAATGGCGATCAATACGCTATCCAAGTTATTACGGATCTAGGTAGAAATTTAGGTAAAGCGATTGCGCTATTTATTCAAATATTTAACCCAGAAGTGGTTGTGTTAGCTGGTAAATTTGCACAAGCAGGGAAATTTATCACTGCTCCTATAGATCAGCAGTTACAAACATACGCTATGGGAAGGATATTGAACGAGACACAAGTTATTTTATCTAAACTTGATTCAAAACAAATAACAGCAAGCCTTGCACGTTATTTTATTCAAAATTATTTCGAGGAAAAATTACAATATAATTCTAAGTAAGTCTATCCAGTTATATGTTTTCCACCTGGTATTAGACGTATAAGGTAAATAAGGATTGCTGAGCACACAACAGTCAATATTGTTACAAATGGTATAAGAAGACTTGTGTGTAAATACATCGAACATAGTGGATGTAAGTAGTTCAAGGGTATGATATGTATGAGATATATGCCAAAACTATATTTATCAATAAAGGATATCCATTTGGGCATTTCTATTTTCTGCATCCATAATTGTTTACTAATAAGTATGACTGCTGCGGTACATATTATGGTATTTGGTGTTAAATAATTGTAAAATGTAGGATCGTACTTTTGTTGCTTGTTACTTAAGTAAAATGTCATAAAAGCAGTAATTGTAACACTTGCGAGGTACAAGCATGCTATTGATGATATTGACCATTTAAAATCTTTGATACTGATATAATATCCAAGTACTAAATAGCCTAAATAGCCTGTAAAGAAAGAGAAGTCTATCTTTGGAATATATTCCCTTATAAATGGGAATTTTAAAAAACTAGCTAAAAACCATATAGCTAAGAAACACTCTATGTCTTTAATACGAGCATTAACTACAAATTTGCGAATAAATGGTATAGCAAGATAAAGTCCAATGATCATATATAAGTACCATAGGTGCGCGTTAGCTCCCGAAAGCACTCTTTGTACTACAATATCTTCTATACTTTCCCAGCTCAGATGATCAATGTTTTTTATTCTTGCAAACAGATATAAAATGTAAACTATCGTCCAAAAAATGAATGGAGGTACAATCTTTCCAATTCGTTTACGATAAAATAGAAACGTATTTTCTTCCTTAGGTAGTAACAAAATTCCAGAAATAGCGACAAATATAGGTACAGAGCACCTCATGAAGGAATTAATCCAATTTGCGTAATTCCAGTCAAAAGACTGTGCTTTGAATAGCGTGAGAAATCCTGTGCTTGCATGAATTGCAATAACAGCGATGGTCGCTAATACACGCAGATAGCTGATATAGATATTCCTTGATGACATACCGTAAAATTATACATTATGAGGCACAATGTTTATCAATTATAAAAAGCTATAGCTGTGTCTATCAATCTATTTTTGTGTTGAATGTAAACTTAATTAATTAAATTGCAGTATGGGATTGACATTAATAAAAAATACATGGTGGAAAGTTGCACAATTAAGATGGACTTTTCTGTCAATTTTATTAATAATACCATTGCCTATCCATATCCATCCGTTTGTGATGATGCATCAAGGATCGAAAGCAAAAGTCCGTAAATGGTACATATACGCATGGGTATTCTTGATAATTGAATTAGGCATATTAGCGTCATTTATACATCTATTTGGACAGATGGGGGTGGCTTTCACTTCGGCATTATCATTGCAAGCATTTGCGACAGTAGGATCTTCTATTTTGTCATATGTATTGGGTAATGGTATGTTGCTCAATCAGTCTAAGAATTATATCAAACGTTTAGAACTTGCTAAGGTAAGGCCGTTAGTGTGGATTTCTTCCATAGAAAATGAAGCTTTACAGCAAACAGAAATATTGCCTGTAGAGACTGCCGATTCATTTGTAAACAAATTGTTGTCTTATCGAAAATCTATCCGCAGCCGAGCTATTCAAGATCATACAGATAAAATTATTCGTTTATTTCAATTACTTGAAAGCAAAGATAGTATGGAAAGCGATAAATTCTTGGTAAGGCATGGAACTGTAGTTAATGTATTGAGAGAATATGATTTGCTAGAGAAAACACAATTAAATAACAAAGTAACTTTAGAATCTAAAAATAAAATGGAAGAAGTCATACTTCAGGCTTCGTCAGCGATAGAAACTGATGTTACAAATATTATAAAAGCTCGACTATTGGACGTATCTGTTGAGTCAGATGTATATCTACAGACTCTCCGAAATAGGGATCTATTAAAATCTAAAAAATAATTATGGGAAATATTGATTTGGTGAATTTTGATCAACAAGGGGATGAATTGTCAAAATCTAATGAGAAATTCTCCGGAGAGGATAAGGCAATTATTCAACAGTATAAGGATAGTATTAATCTTACGTCTACGACAGATATTATACAATATGGCGTGAAGAGTCAGACAAAGGTAAGTAACTTTTCGAATGAGATATTGAAACATGTACGTGCCAAAGATATGGGTGGTGCTGAAGATGTATTATTGAATTTGCAAGGCGATATCAAGTCCTTTGATGAAAATATTAACAAAAAGCCGCTTATACCGTTTTTCGATACCTTGAAAAAGAAGGTAACTCGCCTGCGTACTGAGTATGCCTCTGTAGAAAAAAATATTCACCAGATTGAGTTAAAGCTTGAAGGGCATTACAAGAATCTGATGAAAGATGTCACCATTTTTGAGAAACTATTTGAAGAAAACCAAAATTTCTTTAAAGATTTATCCCTACATATTGCAGCAGGTGAGGAGAAGCTTGAAGAAGCGCATACAATCACACTACCTCAGTTGAAGCGTGAAGCAGAAGAATCTGGAGATCAACACAAAATACAAGCGTACAAAGATATGGAACAACATGTGGTACGATTTGAACGTAAAGTACATGACCTTAAGCTAACGCGTATGGTCGTCTTGCAAACTGCTCCTCAGATTCGTATGATCCAGAGTAATAGTTCTTCGTTGATGGAGAAAATCCAATCAAGTATTGTCAATACTATACCTTTATGGAAAAACCAGATGGTATTGACCTTAGGTATAGCACATGCACAATCAGCTTTGGCAGCACAAAAAGCTGTTACGGATGCTACGAATGAGTTATTGCGTCGTAATGCAGAAATGCTTAAAGATGCGACTGTGAATATCGCTAAGGAGACGGAGCGTGGTATAGTGGATATAGAGACGATTCGAAAAGCAAATACAGATATCTTGTCTACGATAGAACAGGTTTTACAAATCCAAAAAGAAGGGCGATCTAAGCGACAAGAAGTAGAGAAAGAATTACAAATCGCTGAAAAGGAATTGAAAGATAATCTACTTAAATCTTCTAATGATACACGGTTGATTAATTAAGTAATAAAAAAGCCGAATGTTAATTCGGCTTTTTTATATGCTATGTTTCCCATCTTTTTTTCGGAACACAAATAATATCTTGCGTCTTACGAAGTATAATTGGGGTAGATTCGTATCTACTTTGCAATACTACGGAATCTGCTGATAGATTTACAATTTTGAAGCGAGGTAAATACTGTCCTGTTTTATAACATCCAGATATTTTTTGCTTAAAATTCTCTTTAGTATATACTCCTTCTACAATAATACTATCACCTCGTTGAACATATACAGCTTTAGCATACTCTTTCCAATTGCCATTTTTATAACAACTATCTGGCATAGTTTTATTTTTAGCATGAACATCCATTGTTACGTAAACAGAGTCACATCTAAAAGTAAACTCATGCAATGTATAGCTAAGAAGTTGATCTCTATGTGCAATACTATCTTGAATCCAAACACCTTGAAGTGCATGTACACCTTCAGACTGCATCTCAGAATGTCTCTGACAAGCAGTGAAAGACAATAGCATACCTACTATTGAAAATAGATATGCTATCGAATAATTTTTATGTATAAAGAGTCTATTCACTCGATTATTTTAAACTTCCAACCATTTCTTCTGGTTTAACCCAAGCATCAAATTCTTCAGCTGTTACATAGCCTAATGCAATAGCAGTCTCTTTTAATGTAGAGTTATTTTTGTGCGCTGTTTGAGCAATTTCTGCAGCTTTGTAATAACCGATTTTCGTATTTAGAGCAGTAACTAGCATTAAAGAGTTATCTACTAATTCTTTAATGCGGCTATAGTTAGGTTCGATTCCTTGTGCACAGTGCTCGTCGAAAGATACACATGCATCACCAATAAGGCGCGCAGATTGCAAAAAGTTTGCCGCCATCAAAGGTTTGAATACATTTAACTCATAGTGACCTTGCGTACCACCGATAGTGATTGCTACATCATTACCCATTACTTGTGCCGCTACCATTGTTAAAGCTTCACATTGCGTAGGGTTTACTTTACCTGGCATGATTGAAGATCCTGGTTCGTTTTCTGGAATCAAAATTTCGCCAATTCCTGAACGAGGACCAGAAGCTAACATACGGATATCATTCGCAATTTTATTCAATGAAACAGCAAGTTGTTTTAAAGCACCGTGTGTCTCCACTATTGCATCATGTGCAGCTAATGCTTCAAATTTATTAGGAGCAGTCACAAAAGGTAGACCTGTGAATTCAGCGATATATTTAGCTACTAATACGTCATAACCATTTGGAGTATTAAGACCAGTGCCAACAGCTGTACCACCTAACGCTACTTCTGATAAGTGTGCTAAAGTGTTTTTTACAGCTTTAATACCGTAGTTCAATTGTGCTACATACCCAGATAACTCTTGCCCTAATGTAAGTGGTGTTGCATCCATTAAGTGTGTACGTCCTATTTTGACAACGTTCATAAATTCCTCAGATTTACGTTGTAATGTATCACGTAATTTTTCCACACCTGGGATAGTGACTTCTACTACAGCTTTGTAAGCAGCGATGTGCATACCTGTAGGATATGTATCATTAGAAGATTGAGATTTATTTACGTCGTCATTAGCTTTCAATACAGGCTCACCAATACCAATCTCACCACCAGCTAATACTTGTGCACGGTTAGCTACTACTTCGTTTACGTTCATATTTGATTGCGTACCCGAACCAGTTTGCCAGATTACTAATGGAAATTGATCATCCAATTTACCAGCTAATATTTCGTCACATACAGTAGCGATAGCATCACGTTTTTCAACAGGTAATACACCTAATTCAGCATTTGCATATGCAGCAGCTTTTTTTAAGTATGCAAACCCTTCGATGATTTCTTTAGGCATAGAGCCTGAAGGACCGATTTTGAAGTTGTTACGTGAACGTTCAGTTTGAGCACCCCAGTATTTGTCTGCAGGTACCTGAACTTCACCCATCGTATCTTTTTCTATTCTGAATGACATAGTATTATGTATTATGAAAATTAAAAAAATTAAATAGTATAAACCCATGCTATTAGCTCATGGGCTAGTAGCAAAGTTACAGAAATATATATGGAATAGGTAAGTTATATTACTTAAAAATGTGTTGAATTGCTGTCAATTTATAGACCTATTCGTTTTTGTAAATGTGCTTCAATTTGCTTAAATAATTGTAACGGTTTCAAAGTTCGCCAGGCTATTTCATCTAAATAACCTCCAAAATTGATATAATAATCAATATTTTGTTGTTTGAATTCCTCAGCTACGTGATCTCTAAAATGTAGGCCTGCTATCCAGCCATCTTCGATGTCTTGAAACCATTCTTCATAATAGGAATCATCTGATGCGTGGAAATTCAATATATTTTCTCCAATAAGGATGAATTTATTAATCCCTTCTCCAACAAGGATATCGACGACTTCTCTCTTGAGTAGCATAATATCATTATAAATGGCATCATTCCATTCTCCGATCAATTCTATAATAGCAAATCCATGCTCATATTCTGCAAATAGGATCTTTATATACAGTGTTTGTGATCCAAAATCATCCCACTGCGGGTGCAGCAAATAGTTATACACTTGTTTGTCAAATTCGAATTCATTATATACGGTACCATAAAATGGTGACCGGTCATCTTCTGAAGCGATGTAATCATGTCTCCAATTGAAGTATGGCTCAATTTCGTGCATATGTACATATTTTTTGTAAAGATTATTAATTATTTAATCATATTAAACAATTTGGGACTATTTTACATTATATTAATATGTGCCAAATTCTTGTATTAGAAGTTAATTTTACTTCTTATTTTTGCGCTGTCAATCAAAGTCATGCATAAAGGTAAAGGTCGAAATATATTTGTTGCAGCTACATATGCTGGTACTTTGCTAGTAGGGTTAATTCTTGGTCAAAATTATGTAGATCAACAAAGTATTAATCCTACTACTTCATTAGTACCTATTGGATTTAGTGACAATTCATATAAGATCCAGCAAGTGCTAGACTTACTATCTACATCTTATGTAGATAGTTTAGATCTTGACTCCTTACAAAACGGAGCTATAAACCATATAATCTCTCACTTAGATCCCTATTCTACCTATCTAATGCCTAACGAAACTAAGGCTCAGAATGATGCTTTAGAAGGTACATTTGAAGGAATAGGTGTAGAGTTTTATAGTCTAAATGATACTTTGCTTGTAGTTGGTGTTATCAGAAATGGACCTGCTGAAAAGGCCGGTATAAAAGTTGGTGACAAGATCCTTCAAATAGATTCTACGGATGTATCTGGCCATAACATCGCGCAAAAAGTTGTAGACAAGATGGTACGAGGTAAAAAAGGCTCTGTGGTAAATCTGTATATAGAACGAGAGAATACAATTTCTAATCAACGGATAAAGGTTATTCGCGATCAAATTAATGTAAGCTCAGTAGATGTTGCTTATATGATAAAACCTGCAGTTGGTTATATTAGAATAAGACGATTCGGATTAAAAACTGCGGAAGAATTTGAGCAAGAGTTGGCCAATCTGAAAAGGCAAGGTGCTACGAACCTAATTCTAGATCTAAGAGACAATGGGGGTGGGTATTTTCATGTAGCTATACGATTAGCATCTGAGTTTTTTGCGGATAAAAAGATGTTAGTCTACACCAATGGTGCGCATGAACAAAAAAGAGAATATATCTCCGAGGGCAACGGTAGCTATGCACAGGGGAGGCTTTTGGTACTTATTAATGAAAACACGGCTTCGGCTTCAGAAATTGTAGCAGGAGCAGTGCAAGATTGGGATCGAGCGACGATTATTGGTAGAAGATCATATGGAAAGGGGATTGTTCAAGAACAATTTGACTTCTTGGATGGTTCACGAATCAATTTAAGTATATCACGCTATTATACTCCACTGGGACGAAGCATACAACGGAAATATACGCCTAATTGGTCTAATATGATTGAACAGGTTTCTATGTATAATGGTCTATGGGTATTGGATACAACATTCGTAAGTTCCGAAAAGTACAAAACACAAGCTGGTCGTGAGTTATTTAGTGGTGGTGGTATCAATCCAGATGTGAAAGTCGAAATTGACTCCAATGCATTGACTTTGCTTTATCAAAGTATTCAACAGTCTAATCTTACTGAACAATTCGTATATGAAAGATTTACAAAACAATTACCAGCTTACTCAATAGAGAATTTCTTACAAGGATATAGGTTGCCGGAGACAGAGTACGATAGATTTATTGCTTATTTAGAAGAGAAAGATATAAAAGTCGACAAACGTCAGCGTCAAGACTTACTTGAACTCATTCAATCTGATATAGAGGCAATTGTGGGGCGCTATTATTTTGGTAGAGAAGCTTATTTCAAGGTTAAAAATCGCTACGACGACTTTGTCGAGAAGGCATTATCTATATTAGAATCTAACTAATATATCACGTCTGCCCATATTGGATAATGATCCGACAGTTTCTCTTTTATTATTCCGTAGTTGTCAAATTTGATACGTTTATCACTTAGGATATAGTCTATCTGAAAGATGGGTAAAAGGCCAAAGTGTGTGACGCCCCATCCAAATCCTTTTTCTTCAAAAGCATTGTACATCCCTTTGCTAATCAGATTGACACTGTATGACATTGGTGTATCGTTGAAATCTCCCATCACTATGTAGGGGTAAGGACATTGATCTATATTTTTTCGTAGTGATTTGGCTTGCTCGCTACGACTAGCAAACGCTCTTTTCAATTTTCTTCCTACGCGTTTTGTTTTTTCTTCGTCTTTGACTTGTTCAGAAGTAGATTGCTGTACAAATTTCTTGTCTTCGTCTTGCAATGCGAATGAGCGTAAGTGTACATTGTATACTCTCAAAGTGTCCGTTTCACGCTTAATATCGGCGTATATAATTCGATTTACTCCAAAGCCGTTTTCTTCTATCTGACCACTATTTATGATTGGATATTTGGAGAATATAGCTTGTCCGTATCCTTCATAATCATTTTTTTGATAAGGCTCGAAATAGTAAGATTCAAAATCACCTTGCTCTTTTAAAATTTTAGTGAATTGTTTTGTACCACGTAATCTCGAATAGAATTCTTGAAAACAAACAATATCCGGATTGACTGTATTGATAAACTCTACTGTTTCGTCTCTAAAGCTAACTTTTTTACTATCGTAATGTTGGAATAGGTGGACGTTGAAGCTCATCACTCGCGTAATAGAATCCACTTTGACAACTATTTTTTCTGTATTGTTGCTGAAGTTAATATGTTTATTTAGAAGGTTCCATCCGGATAGAATGGTTAATAAACTTAACAGCATGTAGCGTTTCTTACGTAGAAACCAGTAAACTAGGAAACCAATATTGATAATAAGTATAGGCAAATAGGCAAGGCCAAAAAATGCAATAATCCAATACTGTTTTGGATCAATAAATGACGCTGAGTAACTAAGCAATAAAGCAATCGCTGCAAGTATGTTTACAGTAAATATAGTTTTACTAAAGAAGCCTAATTTCTTGCGTAAGATAGGTCTACGTTTCATTACTTATTTTGCTTACTTGCCTTAAAAAGGATTTCCTTCTCGTGCGAAGATAGACTTTCGTATCCGTCAAGAGAAATTTTATCGAGAATCTGATCAATAATTTCTTGATTTTCAAAGTCAGCTTTATGTTTTACAGTAGTTTTATGTCCAATTGCTGTATCATTCTTAATAACCTTAAGCTTTGACTTCTTCTTTACAAATATTCTGCTCCAATCATTGCCCTTTCGCAGTTGTAACATGAAAGTCAAGCCAATAATTACCATGAAAAAGTATACTACCGCGGCCACCTGGTCGTGCATCATAAGAAACCCGAACTCCAAACCAAGATATACCATCGCAATAAATTTCAAACGTACATTTCCTAATAAAAGTAACTGTATCTGCGTATTCGGGATGAGTATGGCTATGCTGCTGACAAGTGCTGCTAGACCGTATCGAGCGGTATTATAATGATTCGTATCATAATCCAATCTGTCAAATGATCCGAGAGTCACATAGCATAATGCACCTAATAGAATACTTCCAATAAATAAGGTTAGGAATTGTCTATTATTGAGAAATGATAAGAATAAATTGCCTATCCAATAGAGCCAAAGGCAGTCAAATAATAAATTAAATATACCTTGATATACAAAAGGGTGTGTAACCAAAGTCCAAGGTTTACTGATGAATGCAAACCAATTTTGAGGTAGGCTAAGATATGATAGGCTATCTGTAAAAATATTGGAATTGGTTAATGTAGTCGTACTCACCAATTCCAATAGATGTATGATGACAAACATGATGACCTGTCCCGTAATAATATAGGGAATAACAGAAGATGTCTTGTATGTATCTCTTATAAATGTTTTTAAGACATTCTCTTTCATGTTTGTTAGCTATTAATAATATCCTTTTTTGTAACCCCAAGTTTTGATCAATATATAACCAAATAATGCACCACCTACGTGAGCCAAATGAGCTATAGATGATCCAGGATTGTTAAATCCTGAATAAATTTCGTAAACTAAGTAAGCCCCAACTAAGTATTTAGCTTTAATAGGTATTGGGACAAACATAAAATACATTGGCATATTAGGATAAAAATAAGCTAATGCCAATAACAATCCAAATATAGCACCAGAAGCACCTACCATTGGAGTATTGTATATACCTACTGCAGTTCGTACCTCTTCTATTTCCATACCGTTGTAGTTATATGGAATATATGCAGCTATATCTCTACTATATGTCATTAAGCTTTTAGCAAATGGAGTTCCCATTGTTTGTGATACTTCTACAGCTTGTACACCGTATTGAAGCGCTAATGCACCTAAAGCACAAATTAAATAATAATTCAAGAATCTTTTCGCTCCAAATAACCCTTCCAACATTGAACCGACCATAACTAATGCGAACATATTGAATAGTAAGTGCATGAATCCACCATGCATAAACATGTAGGTAATAGGCTGCCAAATACGGAAATTTGGAGAATCGGGGTAGTACACACCAAATAATTGATTAGCTGGCTCATAAATCATAGTGCCAAAAAAACATACTAAATTAATAATAAGTAAGTTTTTTACAACAGGAGGAAGATTCCCTAAAAAATTATTCATGTGTTATATCTTAATTTATATTTTATCAAATTTTTCCATTAGCTCCTGTAGCGTAATAGTAATAATTGTAGGCTTGCCGTGAATCGATACATTAGGACTTTCACAGGCGAATAGCCTATCAATCAGATCTGCAATAGCATCATTATCTAACGTAGTGCCCGCTTTGATTGCAGCAGACTTTGCAAGACTTTTTGCCAGATTTTCACGTTTATCAATCTTTAGCTCCGTATTATTATTTTTATAATCTTCAAGTAGCTGTTCGACGATTTTTGTTTCATTGATATTGTTACCTAAGTCTGCAGGAATACCATCTACAATATAAGTAGTTTTTCCGAAAGGTCTCAATTGAAATCCTAACGTCTGCAAATCAGGCAGTAAATCAGTCATCAATTCAAAGTCTGATAATGTAAGTTCAATTGTTCCAGGGAACAAACTTTGTTGACTTGAACCTTTATTATTATCCAAGGATTCGCGGTATTGTTCGAATAGGATACGCTCATGTGCTGCTTGTTGATCTATCAGCATAAAACCTGAGTGTATCTGTGATACAATATAACGATTGTGGATCTGAAAGAAATTTTTCTTTTTTTCAGCTACAATAATAGTGTTGTGATCACTATCATCTTCTGTTGGAATCAGCGGAAGTTGTATATCATCCGCCTGCTCACTGATCTGATATAACGTGTCCCAATTTTGAGGAATCGCTGTTTTACGTTCTAGACTAGAACTGTAATCATAGTCACGAGAAGGGCGGTTAGGCTTTAAAGCACCGACTTCGTTTTCGAATGGATTGAAATCAGGATTAAAATTAATCGTGGGAAACTGAATCTCCTCTAGTGGCTTGGCAGATATCAAGCTACTGAAACTTGTGTCTTGCTCGAAATCTAGTGAAGGAGCAATATTATAGCGACCTAACGAACGTTTCACTGCCGAACGAAGGATAGCATACATTGCCTTGTCCTCTTCGTACTTGATTTCCGTTTTCGTAGGATGCACATTGATATCGATCTTTGCTGGATCTATTTCAATGAATAGCACGTATAGCGGGAATGTTTCCGCTGGCAGAATTTCCTCATATGCATTCATGATAGCATGATTCAAATAAGGATCTCTGATAAAACGTTTATTTACAAAGAAAAATTGTTCACCACGAGTTTTCTTAGCATACTCAGGCTTACCTACAAACCCACGAATAGTGATTATGGTAGTTTCTTCCTCGACAGGAACTAATTTTTTATTATAATTATTACCAAATAAGTGTACGATTCGCTGTTTTAGAGAACCTTGTGTCAAGTGAAATAATTCGTTGTTATCACTGTGTAGTGAAAGAAATATTTCTGGATGAGCAAGTGCTATACGCTGAAATTCTTCAATAATGTGACGCATTTCTACCGAATTGCTCTTTAGGAAATTGCGTCGAGCAGGAATATTATAAAAAAGATTCTTTACGGATACGCTAGTCCCATTTGCACAAGCTTCAGGAGTCTGCTCAATGACTTTAGAACCTTCGATGATGACTTTAGTACCCAATTCATCTTCGATACGTTTGGTTTTTAATTCAACCTGGGCGATAGCCGCGATGGAAGCCATAGCTTCACCACGAAATCCCATCGTACGAATGGAAAACAAATCTTCAGCTTTACGAATCTTACTCGTAGCATGTCTTTCAAAGCATAATCGAGCATCAGTGACACTCATTCCCGAACCATTATCAATGACCTGGATTAATGTCTTTCCAGCATCTTTAATAATTAACTTTATACGATCTGCTCCAGAGTCAATGGCATTTTCAATCAATTCTTTCACAGCTGAGGCTGGTCGTTGAACGACTTCTCCGGCTGCAATTTGATTGGCTACTGAATCTGGCAGTAATTGAATAATATCCGACATACGATGCGAAGTTACGAAAAAAAATAGGGCAGATAAAGTACTGATGTAGGTGTATGCGTAATAAATAAGGGCGATTTTGGTATCGCCCTTATAATGTATTTATTACAATGTGATTTGTCTTTTGATACTTTCCTCTAGGGAAATAATAGTTTCGGTACGTTGAATACCTTTTAGACCTTGAATATCTTCATTCAATACTTTACGTAAATGAGCAGTATCTCGGCAAATGATTTTTGCAAACATACTGTATTGACCAGTACAATAGTGTAATTCGACTACCTCTTTTATCTGTCTTAGCTGCTCTACTGCATCTGAATATTGAGATCCCTTTTCAAGGTATATACCTAAGAATGCTGTAATATCAAATCCTACTTTTGATGGGTTAATGATTAAGTTAGCACCATGGATAATGCCCAACTCTTCCATTTTTTTCATACGAACGTGGATAGTACCTCCTGATACAATTAATTTTTTAGCAATCTCTGTATAAGGGATAGATGAATCTTCCATTAATATAGAAAGGATCTGAACATCTAAATTGTCCAAGTCGTAATTCGAATAATTTTTTTCCATAAAAACCTAAACTTTGTTCTACTTAATTATAATAGAACGTATTTTAAATAACTAAACCACATAACTGATTTCTTAGAATTGTTATATGGTAAAATAAGTGTATTAAATAATATAATCACAGGTTTTTAAGTCATTGATATATTGAGATAATACAATCTAATATATAAACAAAGGAAAAGCAATAACTAATATTAATACCTATGATTATTAAATATATTTCAAAAATAGTAACAATTATTTAATTTCTATTTTTGCTTTTTAAAAAAAACTGTTTTTCTATTGTAAAATTTTTAGAATATATCGAATTGTTAATCATTTGAATAAATGAGTATCTTTAAAAACAATACTATATCTTACCCATATGGAAATCCAAGATGTCAAAATATCACGTAAAAAGCCTATTTTTCCAATTGATAGCAACTTAGCCAAATATCTAAAAATATATCAGCGAGATGCACGCCTACCTATCTCATATCAAGATTTATTAGATTTTCATGAAACCATTCCAGTGATGGATAAATTTGGTAATGATACATACTGGGAGACTCCGCTATACCCGCCACATCTACAAGACCATCTATATGATGGGTTGAAGATTATATACGCAAAACTTAAAGCATCTGGCAATACCCGTATTGTACAACATAAAATTATCGATCGCATTGAATATTGTACATTCGGAAATACCAAGCCATTTCGAGTTCGAATAATCAATAGACTGAATGATGTATATGATTATTTCTATATTAAGCAGGCCGATGCATCTCGAATATATGGGTTAGAACTGGAAGAGATTTTATCTCCAAATCAGGTGAATTATATTTATGATCGCAAGACTTTGGTTGAAGAACATATTGTCGGTATCCCTGGCGACGTATTCAGTAAAGGAAGAATACATCATGAAGATTATAACCAAACACGTATCGCTAAAGAATTCGTGAAATTCAATGAGCGTTGCATCATATCACTATTAGGTGACATGCGAGCGTATAACTTCGTCATGCAGATTACCCCGGATTTTGATGATTTTCAATTTCGTATCCGTGCTATAGATTTTGATCAGCAGTTTTATGAGGGTAATCCTAAAGTGTATATGCCACAATATTTCAAAGAGAACTTACCCTATGTAAAATTATGCATGGAATACCTGAATGAAAAAACTGTTGCTCAATATCAACAAGAGGAGCGTTCTTCAATCGTACACCGCGTACGATCAGAAAGACACCGTATCAAAGATCTACGTGATGCATCACTGACACAGCAGCTTTCTTCGCCTGAGAATATTGATCTATTAAAAGACGGATACGCTAAATATTATGGCAACGATAACTATTATACTTGTAAAACTATGACAGATATCGTGGAGTTAAATGTGAAAAATGTCATCCGTCAAGTTCAACTTTAGCGTACGCGACTAGTATTGTCTTTAACGAAGGCTTCCCAAGTGGAATAAGATTTGCCCCCCACAGCAGTGTTTTGTTGAAAGGAGTGACATACTGCTACTGCTAGCCCATCAGTAGCATCTAAAAATTCGGGTGTTTCTTTGAAGCCCAGTAAGTTTTGCAACATCGCTGCTACTTGTTCTTTACTTGATGCACCATTGCCTGTTACTGATTGCTTGATTTTACGAGGAGAGTATTCAAATATTGGGATATCACGACTCAAAGCGGCAGCCATAGCTACACCTTGGGCGCGTCCAAGTTTTAACATCACTTGTATGTTTTTTCCATAAAAAGGTGCTTCTAGGGCTACACAATCTGGATTATATTCGTCGATAAGTGCTAATACTTTTTTGAAAATACGTTGTAACTTTAATCCATGGTCATCTAGGTGGCCCATCTTCACCACGCCTAGTGTCTCTAACGTAATTTTTTTACCTGTTTCCTTGATAATACCATAACCTAAAACCACAGTGCCGGGATCAATTCCCAAAATAACTCGTTCTTTCGCTTTTTCTTTTAGCATGCGACAAAATTACACATTTGAATTAGCTAAAAGAATTAGTAATAGATTGTTTTAAATAAATTATATTGTTAAAATTGTGAACACGCAAACGCTTTGATTAAAAAAAATAAGAAATACATCAACTACGGCATCAAACTTACTATAGTAGGGTTGGCGATGTATTTTATCTATGATAAAGTAAGTAATCAGAAAAATCTTCACGCATTCAAGTCATTATTAGATGATTTGTCATCTAGCACGATATACCTGACGATAGGTGTAGTCATTTTAATGATGTTTGCTAATTGGTTTTTGGAAATCGTGAAATGGAAATTCCTTGCTCGAAATCTTGAGCAATTGAGTTGGTGGAAAGCCACAAAATCTGTGTTTTGTGGACTTACATGGGCTATATTCACTCCTAATAGAATTGGTGAATATGGTGGCCGAATACTATTGTTGAAACCAGAAAATAGAGCTCGTGGAGCCATATTTATGGGGGTAGGGCTATTTGCGCAATTAGTACTGACCAGTGTTTTCGGAGGATTGAGTGTAGCGTGGTTTGTGTCTACGTATTTGACGCTATCGTCTACATGGAATACTATTATATGGATATGTGCCATTATATATGCAGCAATCTTTGTTGTCGTATATTTTAATGTCAAATGGGTAAATCGGCTTGTCGGTAAATTTAAATTCTTACGTGTAGTCAAACCTCACTTTGCATCATTAAATGAAGTTAGTCCTCGTGAATTGCTTTATGTATTGAGTTTATCATTAGCGAGATTTATAATATTTACCTCTCAATATATGATTCTGATGTGGGTAGTATTACCAGAAATCTCTATACTTCCTATGCTATTAATGATATTTATTCTTTTCTTTGTTCAATCTGCTGTACCATCATTAGATATATTTGATTTTAGTGTACGTAGCTTTGTAGCTAGTAATTTGTATAGTTATGTAACCACACAGGATATTGCAGTTATGGCGATAGTCTCATTTATATGGTTTGTTAACTTAATTTTACCAGCTATTATTGGATCTATATTTGTATTGAACGTAAATTATATAAGTGATAACAATTCTTAATACCCTATTACTGATTACTGCTGTTATTTATGCTGTTTTGGTTTTATATATGCGCAGAGGGTGGTCTATTATACCAACATTTTCTGAAGACATTCCACCGAGTAGGTCCGTTTCTGTATTGATTGCGGCACGTAATGAAGAGGATAATATTGGGAGAACTATAGATGCTATACTTGATCAAAATTTCCCTAAAGATCAACTAGAACTTATCATCGTAGATGATCACTCTACTGACCGTACAGCTGATATTGTCCGGTCGTATGCTGAACAAGGAGTGAAGTTGTTGCAGTTAAATGTGGGAAATACTATTAACTCTTATAAGAAGTATGCAATAGCTAAGGCTATCGAAATGGCATCTGGAGAGATCATAGTTACTACTGATGCAGACTGTCGTATGGGACGAAACTGGCTGCGAACAGTAGTCCAATATTTTGATAAGCATGATAGTTATATGGTATCATCCCCTGTGGTCTACTCAGAAGAGAAAGATAAGTTTGAAAGATTACAGACATTAGAGTTTTTATATTTAATAGGGCTAGGTGCAGCGGGGATTGGTAATCAGTCACCTACAACATGTAATGGCGCTAACTTGGCTTATCTAAGGTCAATGTTTTTTGAAGTTGGTGGATTCAAGGGAATTGATAACGTCGCGTCTGGAGATGATGAGCTTCTCTTACATAAAGTAGCTGAAAAGTATGCACATAAAATCGGATTTTGTAAGGCCTATGATGCCGTCGTATTCACCGATGCCAAACCTGATTTGACATCGTTTATAAGTCAGCGAAAACGTTGGGCCTCAAAAAGTACCAAATATAAGGACAAACGTGTTGTAGTACTGGGTGTATGCATTTGGACTTTTAATCTCGCTCTGATATTATCCATGTTAGCTTTTATAGTACTATTGCCTGCGCTCAACTGGCTTCTGTTAACTGCTATTTTATTAAAAATCTTAGTTGAGTACTTGTTTATGGTGCCTATACTCCAGTTTGCTAAACGCTCTGAACTTATGAGATATATACCTGTTTTGTCCGTCGTTCATTGTTTCTATATCGTATATATCGGAATCGCTGGTAATATTGGAAAGTATGATTGGAAAGGACGACAAGTCAAATAAATCTATTATTAATGTCATTCTAATGCTTAGTTCTTAGGGTCAAAAGCTTCTAGAGGTATTATATGAATTCCGATTTAAAAGGAATAGAATATATTTATAAATACAAAAAAAGGGATAAACAACGTTGTTTATCCCTTTTTTTGTAGAATATGCATTTGTTATCGTTCTACTTTTGCACGAATTAAATCTTCAGCTTCTTTTACGATTTCTTCCATTGTTTTACCTTCTTTGTTGATTGGATCCATTACTTCCCATGATAATGGAGTGAATGGTCTTAATGGAAAATTTCCGTATTGCACCATTTCGTATGATCCGCGGATTGCCACAGGTACAACCAAGGCATCAGGGTTTTTCTTGATTAATGTTGCGATACCCCCCACAGAAAATGGTTTCATTTTACCAGTTCGTGTACGCGTACCTTCAGGGAAAATAAATGCAGACCAATTTTTCTGTTTCATATTATTAGCCAGCTTCAATATTTCTGCAATAGACTGCTTTGAGTCTTTTCGATCAATGTTTGCAGCACCGCCATATTTCAAATTGAACGATATACTTGGTATTCCAGCATGGGCCAATTCGATTTTCGAAATAAACTTACCGTGGAATCGTTGTAAGAAGTAAATCATCGCAGGAATATCAAGTGTACTTTGATGATTAGCTACAAAAATAATAGGTCTGCCAAGAGGAAGACTCTTGTTATCTTTAAAAGTAACCGTATTGCCCATGATCAATGGCGTGTAGGTCAAGAAAAAATTCAGAATATCTACTGATTTTTTGTGAGCTGCATAACCGCCCAACTTCAAGCTCAACCATTGTATCGGATGAAAAATAATAAGGAATAAACTGAATCCTAAATAAAAAAATGGTGTAAGTATATAACCTAATAGCTTTCTCATAAATTTATATTGAAAGTGGCAAATATACTAAATTGTACGATTCCAATTGATATTTAACCATTTTGAAGTAGGACTAAGCTTGATAATGTCATCCAAATTTAGTATATTCCTAAGTATATCAAATTGTATTATATGAAGAATAAAATCTATCGCGAGACTCAATCTTTCATCACATGGTGGTTACTATCACTATTGCTTGTTCTTATTTCAGTAGAAGCTTTCGATAGTTATAGTTATTATAAGGAACACGGCACATGGAACTTTAGTGTTGGTATTTATATAATTCTAGGCGTTGCGATTGCTATATCGTTCATGCGACTTCATACAATCATTGATAATGAAGGAGTCGAGATCACTTTCATACCATTTGCTTATAAGAAGAAATGGAAATGGGATGAGATAGGTCAAAGTTATGTTCGTACATATGGCTTGATGGACTTTGGT
The DNA here is from genome assembly GCA_045629405.1 of Sphingobacterium sp. Lineage (GTDB taxonomy): Bacteria > Bacteroidota > Bacteroidia > Sphingobacteriales > Sphingobacteriaceae > Sphingobacterium. The sequence continues at coordinate 35,939 of JAZQRD010000020.1, forward strand.
GGTTGGGGGTACCGCATCAGTGGAGAAGGTAAAGCTTATAATACTAAAGGAAAATATGGTGTTCAATTGGTTTTAAAAAATGGATCAAGAATCATGATAGGTACACAGCATCCTGAAGAAATTAAGAACTATCTGAAGAAGGATGAGGAAAAGATATAAATAAATAATTTGATAAATAATCTATGCCATACATTTTTATTATAGCACTATTATTATGTCAAGCCTGTCTTGGTCAAACTCCCGAATTTGCAGGAGTCTGGAAAGGTGAATTGAAGTTTGGCGGAAATTCTCTTCCTTTTATAATACACGTTGAGCAAGATCTTGAGGGGTTGAGTGCGCATGCAGAAAGTCCTAATCAAGGTGTCAAAAATATTCCTACGAAAGTACAGGTGAATGGGGACTCTATTCACTTTGATATTAAGGGTGGGATATTAGTAAGGGGTAAATTGTTGGATGGGAAAATAGATGCCTTATTTATTCAATCAGGCATTAAGATACCATTTGTCATGTATCGTGTACAAGTTGACGATCAAGCTAAGTCGAATGTAAAAGTAAGATCTCAAGAACCTATAAAACCGTATCCTTATGATACATTAGCGGTACGTATACCAAATAAAATAGATGGTATAGACCTAGCTGGAACGATCACCTTTCCGAAAGGAGAGGGGAAATATCCTGCTGTAATATTAGTATCTGGTTCTGGTCCGCAAGATCGTGATGAATCTTTATTTGGTCATAAACCATTTAAAGTTCTAGCAGACTACCTAACCAAGAAAGGCATTATTGTTTTGCGCTATGATGATCGAGGTGTAGGGAATAGCTCGGGTAATTTTGAGAATAGTACGATCGAGCATTTTAGTAAAGATGCTGTAGCAGCATTTCAATATTTGCGGGGATTCGAAAAAGTAGATGTAAATAAATTAGGTATTATTGGGCACAGTGAAGGTGGTCTTATTGCGTACTTATTAGCAGGTCAAGCTTTGCCACATCTTTCTTTCATTGCTAGCTTAGCTGGCCCAGCTATTTCGATAGATCAATTGATGGTTGAGCAACTATATGCTATTGGTAAGGCTAGTGGAATGAATCAAATACAATTAGAGCAGGCTAGACGTATAAATGAAAAAAACTTTGCCATCGTAAAATCCAATCTCTCTACTGAAAAGGCTTATGAATCTTTAGTATACAATATGGGTTTGACTATGGATGGTCAACAAATGGATGCCATGAAGGGTGAGTTGATGACTATGTTATCTCCTGCTTATCGTTACTTTCTGAGAATAGAACCCGAACATTTTCTCCCTAAGATTTATATTCCAGTATTTGCTGCATTTGGGCAATTGGACGTGCAAGTGCCTCCTGCTACTAATATGTCAAGTCTTCAACAATTACTGGCTCCCAATAGCAAAACGAATATTAAGGAATACAAAGGTTTGAATCATCTGTTTCAACGAGCTGAAACAGGATTAGTTCAAGAATATATGGATATTGAGCACACCATAGACGATGCTTTTATGGCAAAATTGTCCTCATGGATAAACAATTTATAAGTAAAATATAAAGGCTTCCGATATTGGAAGCCTTTTGATTAATAGCCTGGATTCTGTACTAATAAAGGATTAACAGAGACTTCACGATATGGAATCGGAAAAACTAATTTAGGGCTATTATATGGCAATGATCCAACTGTACGTTTTGTACGTTTGTAATCATGTAAACGATAGCCTTCAAATGCTAGTTCCTTATCTCGTTCTGCTAAGATATCATTGATCGTTACAGCTGTCAAAGGTGAAATTCCTGCTCTATTTCTTAGAGCATTGATATCATCAAGAGGTGTTTGTCCTATGCTTGTATTAAGTCGGTAGTTGCACTCGGCACGCATTAAATACAAGTCTGCAAACCTTAAGACGGGGATATTGTCGAAATAGTTGTACCATTTACGACTAAATAATCCAGTTTTAGAGCCGTTGCCATTATATATCAAGTCAACTTTGCGCTTATCGTCTGCAGTATAACTATTATAGAAATTAGCATTCACACTAAGATCTCCACGGCCCACATTACCACCCGTAGCATTCTTATAACTCGAATAGAATGTAGCTAATCCATCATTAGATGACCCTGCATTACTTTGTTCAGATTGTTGTATTTCAAATACGCCCTCCGATGAGTTTTTGGTTCTAAAAGGTGTTTCAATATTAGTTGCTAAATTGAAATTACCACCTTGAATTATTTGATTAGCAAGGTCTCTTGCTGCTGCAAAATTACCTTGTTGTAGATACAACCGAGCTAACATACCTTGAGCTGCATGCATATGTTCAGGGTAATCTTCTAGCTTAGTGATGGCATTCTTCAGGTCAGTTTCAGCAGCTTGATATACTTCTTGTACTGTATTTCGAGTTGTATTTTTATTTATATCTGCTACACTCTGAATAGCAGTTGTCATAATGGGTACACCCAGGTTTGCATTGGCAGTACCAGATTCATAAGGTAAAGCATATAATCGTACTAATTCAAAATGCATAATACCACGGATAAATAGAGCTCGCCCTTCCAGTTCATCCTTCACATTTACATCGTCCACAACATTCAATGATGCTAAGACTGTGTTTGCAACATTGATAGCTTCGTAGGCATCTGTCCATGTTCTCGTTACATCGGCATTAGTAGAAATGATATTTTGATTAGAAATATCTCTATATGTACTAAATGTCCCTGTCCAGTTCACATAATTATTACTAGCGTATAGGTCAGGAATCATGACTAGATTAGTACCATATAATGAGCCTCTAGCGATGACAGTATACGCACCGATTAATGTATTGCGCACATCGGCAGTAGTGGATAGTGCTACTTCAGATGAAATGGATTGTTTTGGATCTATATCCAATTTACTATCACAGGATTGCAAAATCATACCTGCACATAGTACTATATATAATATTGATTTTTTCGTTTTCATATAATAATACTTTAACAATTAGAAACCTACATTAATACCAAGAGTGATAGTACGTGGCTGCGGTGGAGTATAGAAATCTGTTCCTAGTTGAACAGCACCAGCAAAAGTCGTATTGATCTCTGGATCGTAGCCCTCGTAGTTGGTCAGTGTGAATAGATTTGTTGCTGAGGCATAGATTCTTGCACGTTGTACCTTGTACTTGTTTATCGCTTCTTTGGGTAGATTATAGCCTAATACAATATTCTTAATGCGTAAATATGAGCCATCTTGAATGTATCTAGAAGACGGACGGATACCATTTGCTTCATCAAATCTTGGCTGTGGAATATCAGTAATATCTCCAGGCTGTTTCCAATAGTTCATTTGTGTCGCTAATTGGTTGTCAAAGTAATCACCATTTGACGCTTGAAAAGCTCCTGCAGCATTGTAGATATCATTGCCCGATACAAATTGAGTCTGTATATCTAAGTCAAAATTTTTATACGAGAATTTGTTGCCAAAACCTCCATAAAAATTGGGATTTGGATCTCCGATATGCTGATCCGCTGCATCACTGTAACTATTCGTTGTCGTTGTACGTGTGGCATCTACATAGTATAAGGCATCTCCATTATTTGCGTTAACACCAGCATATGCTTTACCATAGAAAAATCCATAAGGCATACCTTCTTCTATACGTCCTAGATAACGACCTCCTGGATAGATCGGTTGTCCATCAACCAAAGTCAAGATCTTATTTTTGTTAAAAGCAATATTAAATGATGTAGACCAAGTAAAGGCCCCAACTAGGTTTTTAGAGTTTAATGATATTTCAATACCTCTATTTTGCAGTGAGCCAACATTTTGATAGATGTTTTGAAAACCTGAAGTCGAAAGAATTGGAACATTTAATAATAGATCAGTGGTTTTCTTGTGATAGACGTCCACTGTACCTGATAATCTATCTGCAAACCAGCCAAAGTCCAAACCAATATTCGTCGATACCGTATTTTCCCAGGTCAGACCTCGATCACCCAATTGACTTGGTATAGTACCGGCTGTACCGGCATAGTTTACACCATTATATAATGTTCTCCAGCGAAATTCTGAAATCTCCGCATTACCTGTCAATCCGTAACTTGTACGAAGTTTCAAAAAGTTCAAAGTATTGTTGCCTTGTAGAAAATCTTCTTCTGAAATGACCCAACCAAGTGATGCCGCAGGGAATGTTCCATATTGTTTTTCAGGACCAAAGCGTGACGAGCCATCTGTACGTATAGATGCTTCTAGCAAATATCGATTGTTGAATTTATAGTTGGCACGTGCAAAATAAGATAAAAACGCGTACTGATCTTCGTACGAAGATGCATTAGATTTCACTGCAGCACTTTCGATTTTTTGAAATTGATCGGATGGAAAGTTTTTTCCCTCAGCTTGTGTGTATCTGAATTGTGCGTCTTGATAAGACATACCTACCAATACGCTTACATCATGCAATTCATTGAAGCTTTTATTGAAATTCAATGTGTTATTCGTGTTGTAATTTATAGATTTAGCAACATGGTTGAAACCATATCCACCTACATCACCACCATCTTGCGTACGAGATCCCAAATAAAGCTCTTCTTCAAGATTCAAGAAGTCAAAACCATACTCAGAACGGAAAGTTAGATTTGGTGTTATTTTAGCACTTAGATAAGTGTTGGCAAATGTTCTATAAGTATTGGAAAGATTTTTACCATTTTCAAGATCAATCAGGTTGTTATAGTAAATAGTATAATTATTCAATACGCCATCGCGACGAATCGGCTGCAAAGGTGAAAGAGCATTAAGTTGTAATGGGTTTGAGAATGCATTATCACTACTTACACGATAATTGTCAATCTTGTTGATGTTGATATTACCGCCAATATCTAACCAACTATAGATGTTGTGATCTAATGCTAATCTACCTGAGGTACGTACGAATCGGTTCCCTACAATAATACCCTTATTATCATTATGACTTGCTGAAGCTACAAAACGTGTCTTGGCATCACCTCCAGAGATATTTAAGCCCAATTGTTGCATTGATCCTTTGCGAAGTCCAGCGACAGACCAATTTGCATCGTGGTTTTCATCCCAATCATTGTTGCCTGTCCAGTCTTCCCAAAACTCGCTCATATTAGCATATTGATCAGGGCTATTGCCGATATATCCTGCATTAGTTACTGATGCAGTCATCAACTCTCTATATTGAGCAGCATTCAAGAATTTAGCTTTTTTAGTTGCTTCGCTAGACCCTCCATAATAGCTTAAATCAATATTGGTACGTCCAGATTTACCTTTCTTGGTCGTGATAAGTACAACACCATTAGATGCACGTGCACCGTATATAGCTGCAGCTGCGGCATCTTTTAATACATCCATTGATTCAATGTCTTCCGGCGATATCGCTGCAAGTGGATTGTCTGGTTCGTCATACGTTCCCATCGAACGTGATATAATTGGTACACCATCAATTACGAATAAAGGCTGATTATTGGCAGAGATCGAAGATATACCACGTACACGAATTTGTAATGCTTGCCCCAGCTTACCACTACTCGTATTGACGAATACACCCGAAGCTCGTCCTTGGAGAGCACTCTCTATAGTAGGAAGTGGGACGTCATCAAGGTCGTTCATCTTTACAGTAGTGGTCGATCCTGTTAAATTCTTTCGAGTCTGTGTACCATAACCTACTACTACGACTTCTTCTAAATCTGCAGCAGAGGGTTGTAACGATATGGTTAAGTTGTTTGTAGTTCCTAAGGTTACCTGTTGAGATTTATAACCTATATACGTGAACAGTAGAGTGGTGGTTTGCTGATTAAGTTCAATTGAAAATTTCCCTTGTGCATCAGATTGTGCTACGAAGTTAGATCCTTCAGCTTTGATAGAGACTCCTGAAATTGCATTGCTAGTCACTGCATCGACAATTTCACCCGTAATGGTTCTGTTCTGTGCATAACTATGTACTATAGTCGCGCAAAACAGAATAAATAAGAGTAATTTATTCTTCATAATTGTTAAATGTTAGTATACTAATGTAGTATAATTTTCAATATGTAGAACAAAATAATTCTAGTAAGGTTTCGGAAGGTAGGTTGGTATAGCTTAGTTTTAAAACAAAAAAGGTCTTGACAATTTATCAAGACCTTTTTTGTTTTTATTAGGGTGTAGTATTAGATACGGGTAATATTTTACCATTGTAAAATTTGCTGCCATTTTGTGCAAACTCCGCTACATATCTTCCCATTTCGAAAGCAAGTGTACCCGCATTGAGCCCAGGAAAGGCTTCTTCAAACATTTCAGTCTGAGATGAACCTAGCGCTAAACAGTTCACTTTGATATCACGGTCTTTGAATTCTTCGGCAAGACATTCTGTCAACACTGCTAGCGCAGCCTTACTAGATGAATATGCTGATAAACCTGCAAACTTAGTGGAGCCTTGATATCCACCCATACTGCTAATATTTACGATATGACCGCCTTCGCGCATAAGTGGAACGATATGCTGAATCATATTGACATGCCCAAGTATATTACTCTGCAGCATAGTAGCAAAATCTTCTGCAGTAGAATCCATAAATGGTTTATTGATTAGCGCACCAGCATTATTAATCAATATATCTACTTTGTCAAATTTAGATTGTACAAAAGGTACTAATCCATTAGCGTAGTCATCATACACGATATCGAACTGCGCAGGAAATAGTTCTCCACCATCAAAATTTAAATCTTTTGAAATTTCGTGCAATCGTCTCAATTTATCCGCTGAACGTGCTAATGCTATTACTTTATTATTTTTATTAGCTGTAAGGTCTAGAACAGTTTCGAAACCGATGCCACTACTCGCTCCTGTGATAATAATATTTGCCATGTGTTTTAATTATCTAGATTTTCGTTTTCAATTACTTTCTCTACTTCAGATACAGTAGGAAGTTTATTAGCTCCAAGTCGTTGCGGTCTGAAAATATAATATATGCCTGATGTAGCGACTAATAATGAAATTATATAGAAAAACAAGCTCACTAATACAGCCATGTGCGTATCAATCTGTAAATAATTTGCTCCATATATCATCACCAATTCGCGAAGTCCAACCCCTCCTCCAATTGATGGAACGATAGCTACCAATGATGAGATTAAAAATATCAATAAATAGGGCGAAAACTTGTCATTGAAATTAAGTGAATACAATATCAATATGGCTGCTAACACTTGAAAGCCTTGCACACCTAGCGCCTTGCAATGAGTTGTTATAAAGTTTTTGGTGAAATCTTTGAAAAATAAACTAAGTAAGAAGTAATAACTTGCTGATCCTATAATGATTGCTACGAGTGGAATATAATTTGGGATACCTAGTCTAGGCATGAATATGACAAGTAAACATGTAATAATTGCTAGTGCCCATAACCCACTTAGACGATCAAAAAAAACAGCACTAAGCACTTTACGCCCTCGGATATTATGATTGGTTTTCAGAAAATATATTTTGTAGCCATCACCACCTATACCACCCGGTAAAAAGAAATTATACAATAAGCCTAGTTGGTACAATCGGAAATTGTAACGTTCGGTTAAATTCAACTTAATGGCCTTAAAAAATGAATTTAATCGTGAAGACGCGATCAATTGTGATACACCATAACTAACAACTGCTAACAACATATATAGCCAATCACAGCCGATTAGCGCATTCTTTAATTCGTTGAAATCAATCTTGCGCGACACCCAATATAAAGCACCAAAGGTGACTATTAATTTGAATATATTTTTACCAATTTTTAGGGCTTTGTCCTTATCCATCCTATGTTATGTACGAAGGTAAAAGTAACGAAATATTTAAAATAATGGATAAATCCTAGTATACAACATAAGGATATATACAATTAGAAAAATACTTGACAAAGAAAATAGCCAATTCAATTCTGTAATGTTATATTTATTCTTCAAAGTGAATATAAGAAGTACGAATACTACTATAAACAAAATTAAAGGAGCAATCATTGCTACGGCGTGCTCAAAATATATCTGCGTATCCAAATCGATACTTTTGCTCGCAAAAAGATATATAGAAAGTAATAAAGTAAATAAGAGTAACCTGACTAATGTTTTTGCAACTACTTTGCTTATGGTATGATTTTTGGAAGTCATAGAAATTAATGAATGCAAGATTTAATATCTTTGCAAAGATACATTTTACAATATTTAATAATACACATTATGCGTAAACCTATTTTATCAATATTATCAATATGTACGGGCGTATTCTTGATGGCGTCGTGCGGTGCACAACGTAAAGATGCTGGTCAATCGTCGACATTTCCATCTAATGAAACATCTGTATCCGCTAATACTGGTCCTACTGCTGCTCAATGGCGTGCGGGAGTGAAAGGGCAATGGGTTTTGAAAAGTGTCACTCGTCAGGATATACCAGATACCTATACGATCAAAAACATTTTTGATGAAGCTCCTGTTGATTGTTTCATAGGAAGTCACTGGAATTTGCCAACGGGGAGCTATAGAGGAAGTATCACATTTAACGCTAGCGGTACATTATGTGCTGAGGGTGCAGTGCGTACAATTGTATGGTCGATTTATAATCCAGGAAATCTTGGAGGATCACCTGAGTTTCAATTCAAGAAATTATATGCAGGTGAAAAAGCTTCTAATGTAACTTCAGGTTATCGCCTTAACTTAGCATTCGCTGATAGTCAAAACTTGGAAATGCGTATGCCAATTCCTTTAGATAACGGTAATACTGGCTACTTAGTGTTTAATTTCTCTAAGCTAGCTAAGTAATCTATCAATTTATATTTCATTTAAAGCCCTTGTTGAATAGTAAGGGCTTTATTTTGTTATTTCGTTTTTTCTAATGCGGATTTGACATCATTTATTATATCGTCTTGATCCTCAAGACCTACTGATAGACGTATCGTGCCAGGTCTAATTCCAAGATTAATACGTTCATCCTCTGTGAGTTTGGAGTGTGTTGTAGATGCGGGATGCGTAGCTATCGTTCGAGAATCGCCAAGGTTGGACGTATACAAGATCATTTCAAGCGCATCTATAAATTGAAAAGCTCTTTCTCTGCCCCCCTTGACTTCAAAGGTTACTATTCCTCCACCAGACTTCATCTGACGCTTAGCTAATTCATATTGTGGATGCGATGGTAGAAATGGGTAACGTACCTGTACAATT
>JAZQRD010000021.1:0-3508 GCA_045629405.1 Sphingobacterium sp.
GGTTCATCTAAGAATATAATTGGTGGATTCTTTAGAAACATACGTGCAATAGCGATACGTTGTTGCTGTCCACCAGACAATAAATGAGCTTCAGAATCGTATCCATTGGGAAGTTCCATGATTTGATCATGTATATATGCTTTTTTTGCAGCCTCTACAACCTGATCGATTGTACTACCAAGTTTCCCATATGAGATATTATCTGCGATAGTACCTTTGAAAATATGGTTTTTCTGTAATACAAGACCTATATTCTCTCTTAAAAAAGCAGTATCATATTCGCGCAAATCCACATTATCCAAAAATACTTGTCCTGAGCTCGGATAATAGAATTTGTCCAAAATATTAATGACTGTACTTTTACCAGCACCACTTAAACCTACGAGAGCCGTGATATCATTCGGTTCTATTTGCATCGACACATTTTCAAGAGCCATCGTTCCATTAGGGTACTGGAAATTGACATTTTTCATCTCTATGCGACCGATAAGTTTCGATGGGATATAACTTCCAGATTCTTCCTTTTGGTGGTCTGCTTCCAATATCTCAAAAAAAGTCTCTGAATATATCAACGCATCATTCACTTCATCGTAAATACGATGCAATTGACGAATAGGCGCAGATACATTGTTCATAAGCATGATATGAAACATAATAGCACCCAAAGTCATTTGTGAATCCAGTACAAAATAGGCTGTCAATATGATAACTATAACAATACCTATCTGTTCAATGAAACTCTTGAGACTATCAAAGAGGTAACTCGTCTTGCGAGTAGACATTTGATTTTCAGTCATCTCATATTGTATATTACGATGACGCTCAGACTCGATATCCTCTCTTACGAAAGATTTAATAACCGTTATCGAATCAATTAAATTGATTATTTGGTTGTTCTTATTCTCTCTATAGTTTCGCATATTTCTACGGAAACCAGATAATTTTTGAGCCTGAAGCTGTGAGATATAGAAATAAACAGGGACAGTAACAAGACCTACCAAACCAACATAAAAATTGGCTAGAAACATACAAACTAAGGCGACTATAGCCGTTGTAAATAATGGAAGGATATCTATAAAGAAATTCTGAACAAGACGTGTCAGTGAACTCACTCCAGCATCAATACGCGTCTGTAGTTTACCAGACTCATTAGATTCCGCTGTATAAAAAGCCATTCGATAAGTCAAGATTTTCTCTACTATTTGTTGCGACAAATCTCGGGCAATAAATATTTTTAATTTTTCTCCATAGAATTTTTGGCCAAATTGAATTAATGAATATAGAATCTCTTTACCTAATAATATAGCAGATATAATAGCAACGATATGCATCCCCTGTCGCAGCGGTGTACTATTTACCAGCAGATCTGAAATAGTATCTACTATATATTTTAAAACAAAAGCATTAATCTGTGCAGCAAATGCACCAACTAACGTCAACAGTAAGGTAAAAAGTACTAATTTTCTATAAGGTCTTATAGAAGGTAAAATAAGTTTGAATAATCTTGAGATTGTCATAAGTAGTAAACATAGATAAGACCTAAAAGTTTACTTCTATTTATCGACAAACAATTGTTTCAATGCCCATTTCATCAAATAATACCTGATATTCTTGTGGAATAGCATCAGAAATGATTACGTCTATTTTAGAAAAGTCAGCTATTTTACCAAAGCTTTTTCTTCCAAACTTACTAGAATCAGCAAGTATAATTACTTTTTGAGCGGTTGCTATCATTTTTTGGTTCAGCATAGCTTCATGCGCATTCGTAGTAGATATTCCATATGCTATATCAATGCCATCAACACCTAAGAATAGCTTTGAACAGAAAAAATGACTTAGAATCATATCAGCATATTGTCCAGTTACAGAACTAGAAGTATGTCTCACTGAACCACCTAATTGAATAACTTCAACATTCTGATGTTTCAACAATTCTAGCGTAACATTCAAAGCAGAGGTTACAACTGTAAGATGACCTTGTGGTTGAACTTCTCGAGCAAGGTACTGCGTAGTCGTACCAGATCCTATGAGTACTGAATCATTAGGCATTACCAACTTGCTAGCTGCTTTCGCAATCTTTCGCTTTTCTTCCTCATATAACTTTTCCTTTTCGATCACAGGACGGTCGGTTTGGTAAGGATTTTGTTTTGTAGCGCCGCCATGCGTACGGTGTATTAACCCTGAGTCCTCTAAAAACTGTAAATCCTTTCGAATAGTTACAGACGATACTTGAAGCTGATCACACAATTCTACAACAGATATATGCCCCTTCTGATTGATTTGCTTGATGATATACTGATGACGTTCTACATTATTCATACTTCTAAATTACTCATTTATGTAACAACTCTATTCAACGAAGAAAAAAAACTTCATTAAGTTTCGTTTGTTTACGAAATTGATTATTTTTAGCCAATTTATTATATTAAACAAGACAAACCAAAATGAATTTCAAACGAAACGAAGCAATTAAGCGCATAAAAGAAACTGAAAGTTTTGACATTGCAATCATCGGTGGAGGTGCTACTGGCTTAGGTATAGCGTTAGATGCAGCATCTAGAGGTTACAAAACGCTTTTGGTAGAGAAGTATGATTTTGCTAAAGGAACATCTAGCAAGAGTACAAAGCTTGTTCATGGTGGTGTACGCTACTTGGCTAATGGTGATGTAAAACTAGTATTTTCAGCACTGAAGGAAAGAGGTTTAATTTTTCAAAATGCGCCACACGTTTCTTTTGTCCAAAGCTTTGTCATACCATCTTACAATTGGTTTGGTAAAATGAAATTTCTAATTGGTTTAAAAATATATGATTGGATGGCTGGTAAGCTTCGTATCGGTCAATCTGTAGCCTTATCTAAAAAAGAAGTAGTTGAAAAACTTCCGAAAGTAAAGACTAAAGGATTATTAGGTGGTATTCAATATTTTGATGGACAATTTGACGATGCTCGTTTAGCATTAAATCTAGGTCAAACTGCGGCTGAGCATGGTGGAGTAATCCTTAACTATGCTGAAGCTAAAAACATCCGAAAAAATCCCTTTGGTAAAGTAGAAGGTCTTACCATCGTAGATAGAACTACTAACGAAACTATCGAGGTCAATGCAAAAAGTGTTATTAATGCAACAGGTATCTTTGTAGATGACATCTTAAAATTAGATTCTCAATCACATAAAAACCTTGTTAGACCTAGTCAAGGTGCTCATATTGTAGTTGATAAAAAATTCTTAGGCAACCAAGATGCACTTATGATTCCTGAAACTAGTGATGGACGTGTATTATTTGGTGTGCCTTGGCATGATAAAGTTCTATTAGGTACTACAGATACTCCACTAGACGAACATAGCATCGAACCTCGACCATTAGAAGAAGAAATTAAATTTATCTTAGATACAGCAGCAGACTACATGGAGCAAGCTCCTACACGAGCAGATGTACTTAGTGTATTCGCAGGTCTACGCCCACTCGCTGCTCCTACTGCCGGTGATGGTGGCAGTACCAAAGAAATTTCTCG
>JAZQRD010000022.1:0-5154 GCA_045629405.1 Sphingobacterium sp.
AATGCTGTCTTTTACGTATTACAAATTTGGATTCTGTAGTGATTCCTCTTGTGGGATACTAAATAAATGGTAGCTACTATTAACAGTAAATGGAGTGCCATCAGGAAATCTAGTGACGCGATGGCCTTGACCTGCCACTTTCTTATTGACGCCATTGTCATCTATTATATCTATTAATATTGGACTTCCATCGGCATTTTTAAATTCTTTTCTTTCGACCTTATCCTGATTTCTAATGATATCCGCAAGTCCAAATCCTTCACCCCAGAGTTCCTTTCTTCTTTCTATTAGTATCTCTTTTATTAAATCTGGCGTATCTGAGATGGTTGTTTTAGGAGACATTCTTGCTTCTTGTAGTGTATTTAATGCAGCTTTTGCATTTTGTATATTCCCTAATCGTGCATAAGACTCGGCTTCTATCAGGTACATTTCTGCAGTTCGCATATATACGATGTCACCCGTTAAGTTAGGTCTGAACCTAAATTTTTTGTATCGTAAGAATCCTTCACGCCCAACCGATGAGTCCCATTCAAAAAGTGAATATCGTATATCATTTTCATCAAATAGATCTTTGAAATAAGGATCAGCCATAAAACTATAGTAGTATGAGGCAACTGATGATACATCTAGGTAATGAAAAGTGTAACTAGCTGTGCTTTGATCAGGTGTTTGCTTATGCCCCCAGATCCACTCTTCATTTTGCAAATCATTAAAACCTTCTAGATAACTTGTCGCGCTCATTAGTGAATTATTTTCACGCGCTTTTTTTGCTGCTTCAGCTGCATTCTTCCAATCACCCATATTTAAATATGCACGAGCTAATAAGCCATGAACTACATTTTTGTTGATTTTAAACTTATCAGTCGAGGGACGGTCATATTGACCTAAAAGTGTAGCCGAATGCGTCAAATCAGATAATATAAGCGTATAAATTTCTTCTAAAGTTGCTTTACCTTTCCCTACAGTTGATGTGGTGCTCGGTTCTGTATAAATTGGCACCGCTAGTGCATTCTTATCTAATAGATAACTATGCTGATAATAGCTAGCAAAAGTGAGATACGCAAATGCTCTAAGAGCTTTAGCTTGCCCGATTAATCTGTCTTTGTCCACTTGCTGTCCTTCTGATACTGGAGTTTTAGCGATGATATTATTCGTATTATCGATTACCTTATATAATAAAGTCCATATTGCACGTACGCGTGTAGAAGCCTTGTTATTAAGGTCTGTAAATGCATATGGATCTCTATATCCATATTTAGTGGTTACAGCCACGTCATTGGCCATAGCGTCGCTAGTACGCATAATTGTTGAGTAACCAGGATTCGCGTATGTAAAATACGTATCATTGAGGTATTTCCAAGTTCCGTTCATAACGGTTTCTATATTAGCAGTCGTTTTGTACACTTCGGATTCGGCTACTTGTGTAGTAGGGGCTGTCGTGAGGCTTTTTTCACAAGAAATACTTAACAGACCTAAGGCTATAAAAGATATATATGATGTTATGTTTTTCATAAAGAATGATATTTATTCATTTAAATTATAAGGATAGCTGGATACCTGCAGATACAGTTCGTATAGCTGGATATCTGAAATATGTAGACCCATTTAAGGTTTGTTCAGGATCCATACCTTTATGTTTGTAGAAGGTCAACAAATTTTCACCAACTAAGAAAATACGTGCAGATGATATCTTTAAAGCTGAACTCCATGCGTTATGCAGTGTATAACCCAAGGTTAAGTTTTTCAAACGCGCATAACTACCACTATATAAAAATCTTGATGAAGCTGAAGTCCAATTCAAATTATCCGTAGTCAGTTTAGGGACATTCGTAATCGTATTTTCAGGTGTCCATCTTTCTAATATTTCTGCAGACCAGGTTCTACCAGCATTATTACCATTATGCATTAATTGCGTGTAATCATTATCTAAAATCTGTCCTCCGAGCGAGAAACTAAGAAGTGTCGATAGCTCAAAATTTTTGTAATTAAAAGAGTTTTGAATTCCGCCGACGAGGTCAGGTAGCGAGGATCCAAGATTGAAGCGCCCTGCATTTCCATATACTGAAGTTGTATTGGACGAAATGTTGCCAGCCTCATCTGCGAGATACCACAATGGATTACCATTACTTTCATCTACGCCAGCCCATTTCGGAATATAGAAATCATATATAGATCTACCTACTGATAATATTTTATCCCCATTGATGATTGATTGATCATTAGGTAGGGTTGTAATTTTGTTAACGTAGTGCGATAAGTTTATATTCAAATTCCATCTGAAATCATTCGAGCGAATAGGTACAGTGCGCAGATCAAAATCTAACCCTGTATTTCTCAAAGAGCCAATATTCGCATCATAACCTGTATATCCTGTAGACAATGGCATTGGCATGGTGAACAGTAAATTTTTACTTTGTCTATTGAAATATTCGATACTCCAAGATATGCGGTTAGCTAATACAGCGAAATCTACTCCGACATTTAAATTCAAATTAGTTTCCCATTTTAAATCAGGTGTAGGAAGTCTATTAGTCAATACCCCACCTTCGCCCAAGCTATTTGTGATCGTATAAAGACCTTCGTAGGCATAGTATGTGCCTAAGTTGTCGTTTCCTTGTCCACCGTAACTTGCACGTAAAGTCAACTGATTGAAAATATCTGTATCCTTGATGAATGACTCTTCAGCGATTTTCCACGATCCACCAATAGACCAAAATGTACCCCATCTTGTGTCGGGAGCAAATCTCGAAGATCCGTCCGTTCTGATCGATCCAGATGCGAAATAACGATTATCGTAGTTATATTCTGCTCTAGCTAGAAAACTCATCAAACGGTAATCTACACTTGAACCAGTAAAATTATTGAGCTGTGAGGCTGCGATGGGTTCATATAGTCCTGGTAAGACAAATCTTTCGCGACTACCATTAATGTTTTGATTGTTGTAGCTGAAATACTCTTGACCTGCCAATATATTGATTGAATGTCTATCTATAGATTTTTCAAAAGTGATTAGGTTGTTCCAAGTTTGACCGACGGTTCTAGTATTTGCTTTGGTAACAGAACCAGCATATGCTGCTCCAGTGCCTAACGTAGGATTTATATAGTTGTGTATGTTATTGTTTACAAAATCAATGCTATAAGTTGATTTAAATTTCAACGCAGGACTAATTATAGCTTCAAGATATGCTCTTGTAGAAATATTTTCTCGATTGATGTCGTTTTTGTCTAGTGGAAGTGATGCTGCCAAATTACTTCGAGGTATGGCAGCACTTGGGCGGTACTCTCCAAAGTCATAAATAGCATTTCCGTTAGCATCTAATTTTAAATTACCATCTACATCGCGTTCGTAGTAGGGATAAAATGAGGGTACTAACCTAGTGAAATTTATAATATTTGCAGTATTGCTGTCTTCAGATTGTGGATATCTTTGATTGGTGCTGCTAGCTGCTAGATTGATCCCTACATTTAGCCAAGACCTTGCTTGTGTCTCTAAATTTGAGCGTACATTATAGCGTTTGAAGCCAGATTCTATAGCTATACCTTCTTCATTTAAATACCCTCCAGCAATATAAAATTTACTTTTATCAGTACCTCCGCTGAAACTCAAATCTACTTGTGATCTTCTTCCAGTCTGCTGTAGTACATCAGTCCATGGATTATCCCATAATGGTACAGCTTCTGGATTAAGTTTTCCATCTAACCCAATTGGGGTAGTAAACCTAGAACCATAAGGGTTGATATTTAGATCGGTAAGAAGATTTTGTGAAGCGTTTCTTGCCGATTGATCTTCAGTAAGCCCATTTGAGAGAGATTTATTTCGAAGAGCTTCCCAATACAATTCGAAGTATTGATTTGTATTTACTTGTTGATAATCTTTAACAGCGCGACCTGTATAACCTTGTGTTGCATTCAATGAAATTAAAGTTTGTCCATTATTTCTACCATTCTTAGTGGTAATAATAATGACACCATTTGCACCTCTCGAACCGTACAATGCACTCGATGCAGCATCCTTCAAGACAGAAACGGATTGGATATCATTTGGATTGATAGCGTTTATATCACCAGAATATGGATTACCGTCTACTACGTATAAAGGCGCGCTAGAAGCATTGATAGAGCCTATACCTCTAATTCTTAAAGTAGCTTCCGTGCCAGGCTGACCCGATGAGGCTACAGATTGTAATCCAGGTACGAGTCCTTCAAAAGCTTTGGATACGTCAGAAACTTGTCTGTTTTCTAACTGACTATTACTTATGGTAGAGACTGAACCGGTTAAACTAGATTTTTTGTTTGAACCGTACGCCACGATCACAACTTCATCTAAGTCTTTACTAACATTTTGTAAGGAAATTGTTTCCGTGATTCCTGAATATGGAAGTCTTAGTGTCTGATAACCGATATAGGATACTTCTATGATATCACTATCTTTTAATAATTCGGTGCTGAATTTACCATTCGCATCTGTAATGATGTTTTTTTGTTGGCCTACAATTTGAATTGTAGCGCCGATAATCGGCTTCTTAGTTTCGGCGTCAATAATGGAACTTTGATTATTAGTCGTCTGACCTAATACCGTACTAATTAGACTGAGACTTGCGATGGCAGTCACCAAAGTGGGGGTGAATTTGAATATCTGAATCATTTATTAAATCGTAAGTTTTATTTACATTCTTTTTAAAAAAAAACGAAGCAAATATATAAAATCCATCTACTTAGTAGATATTATTTATATATTATGATATTCATATTATTTGTTGATGAAAATTTTTGGTCTGGATATAGAATATGCGATTAGCTAACTTAATAGAATAGTAAATCATGTTGAAAACTCTTTAGATCTCTGTAATAGAATGATTTAGTGAGTTTACTAATAAGAATGTTTAGATGAAGGTTTGTGGCAAAATGAATCTGTTTTTGGCAGGTATAAAATTCTAAAGTAAAAAAGAATATTTCTGATTTAGGGTAACAAATCCTTTAGTTTACTTTTGGAATATAAGAGTCTATAAATGCAAAAAGCCTTCTCGATAGAGAAGGCTTTGTACCTAGGGCGGGAATCGAACCCGCACTCCTTTAACAGGAACAGGATTTTAAGTCCTGCGTGTCTACCAGTTCCACCACCTAGGCAACTCTGGAGCGAAAGACGAGATTCGA